>JAWODE010000426.1:0-22200 GCA_046483455.1 Candidatus Hydrogenedentota bacterium
CCCGTCGGAGATTGTTGCATCGCGCTCAAATCATGAGGCTGAGAATATGGGGCTTCAAACGTGGCATGGTGATGCAATACGAAAGAGGGGTGGGGCTCAGGAGTGAAAACTCGTCGAGGGTCATGAAACCCGACTCGAGGGTTGCTGTACCGGCGCACGTATCAAAGGCGATGCCCTCGTCTTTCGTCGGCGGCATGCGTAAGCGGATGATCTCGGTTGTGCGCATGACCGTCAGGATTTTGGTCGCGATGCCCATAGTGCCCAGGGTGCCATCGCGCGAGACAAATTCGATGTTCCCCGTCGTGCCATTGGTGGGGTTGACTCCGCCGCCGAACGGGGCCGTGATATCCACCGTGCCGGTTGTAAGGCCTTTCAACCCCCGGGGAGTTGAAAAGGCTATGCCGTCTATTACCGCCAAATCAACATCTTTCAAAGAGAGGTTCATGGTAATGGTGGATGGTGAAGGTTCAGGGATTAATTCCACTTGGGCGGTGCCGGTGACCGTCCCATTGCCAGGTCCCATAAAAAGGTCTTGGATATCGTACATGCCGTTTCGGCCATTTACCGTCGCGCGGACGTCGTCCACTTGAGCATTGCGGTACAGCACCTTGGCCAACCGCACATCAAGGTCCATATCAGGAAAGGAGCTCTCCGAAGTGTCTTTGGCTGCTTGCGATTCGGCTGTTGCCGGGGTGTCGTCTTTACCCTTGAAGCCTTCTACCGCGGCGGTGAGCGCGTCAATATCAAGCCGTTTGCCTTGCAAGGTTCCCTGCCAGATGCCCGCGGGACTCTGTTGCATGGTTATGGTGAAATCCGAATTGAGCCCCTGGACAGCGAGATTGTCGAATTGCGGCGTTTCGTCGGCATAGCGCACCCGGCCGTTAATAGCATCCAAGTGAAGTTCTTCGGAAAGGCCGAGTGCGCCGTTTTGCAAAATCACGTCAAATTCGGTGGGGCTTGTCCGAAATGTACCGGCAACACTGCCGTCCGCGCGCACCTTCTGGTCGAACAGGTTCTTTAGGGCAGTTACGTCGAGTTCGAACTCGCTCGTGATACGGTCCTCTTCAAAGCGCGCGACCAATTCCTCAGCTCCGTAATGAACCGTAACGGTCTGCGGCTCCCACTGATCGTTTACGCGGGCGAAGAGGACGTCCGCGGTGGCCGGGTCGCCCGTTTCCTTGGTGATGTAATCGCCGTAGCGGAGTAAGGTCTGCGCCAAATCAACGTGGGCCACGAACTGGTCCGCGGTCATGGGCACATCGGCGGTGACGGCCGCGGTGCCGTCCATCTGGATACCCTCAGGGAACAGCGCGCGAAACGGCGGCATGGGTACCGTTCCTGCGGTGTTCGCCGAAACCACCGAGACGGCGTCGTCTTTCCGGGCGAGCGCGATTACGGCGGACAAGGCAGGGGATTCCTGGCGAGCGACCTGGATGGAGCCCTCTGGCGTTTCGGCGGTGGGGAGGGTGATATCAACGGCGAAATTGGAAGTACCGTAGGTGCGTGCTATGTCTTTCACGACGTTGCGGAGAGCTTTGTCTTCGGGGAAAGGCAGATTGAGATTGGCCAGATCGGTTTTCAGCGTGCCGGTGACATGTTGTTTCTGAGGAATAATACGTGCGTCAGTGGAAACAGGCCCGACGAGGGTGGATTGGCCGGAGGCGGTGAGACTGACGGCGTCCGGCTCGGCTTGGAAGCGTCCGGACAGGCTCGTCAATGTTTCCTCGATGCCGGCCAACGCAAGCGCGAGTTCTCCCTGTTCGATCGTCCCATCGATTTTGAGGTCCTCGGGCAGGGGTTTCCCCTTTTCAAACGTGCCCGCGATGCGTTTGAAGTTAATGTTTCCCGAGAGCTTCATCAACGCATCGGTTTTTACAAAGACCTTTGTGACAGCGGGTGAAAGGGAGAGACCACCGGCAAGGTCAATCGCAGCGCGCCGACGCTCAAAGTCCGGCTTGACGGTGCCTTGTATCGAGAGTCCGGTGCCCGTGATGTCGTCGATATGAACAATGCCCTCATCGATATGGACCTTGCCCTGAATATCGCCGAAGGGTGTTGCCCCGTCCGCAAGTGTGGGCGTCACGTTTTTAAAGTCGAGATCGCCCTCGACTAAACGCAGCGCGCCTTCGGTGTCAACGCCGAACAAAAGACCGGATGCAGTGATGGCGGCTTCCGGGTTGGGCACGAGTTCGAGTTTTTCCGAATTTACGATGGCATAGACGGCAGCGAGGGCGTCTCCATGCACTTTGGCGTTTTGTATCTCACAGGCAACCGCGCCATCCGTGGTGCGGGTGGCATCCGCGCGCATGGTGAAATTGGGCGCCTTGAGTTCAAAGGCGTTCAAGGTGACTTCGCCGCCGCCAATCCATAACATGCCGTCGAAGGGACCGGCCGCGGCCCGGACCAGTTCGGGTGCGCCTTTCGCGGCGGAAGCCTCACCGTCGACCTTCAAGCCAATGGTGTCTGCGGTGACCTCGTCAAACGCGGCTTTTGCTTCGAGAATTAGGGGGGGCATGGCCTCGCGGTCGAAGGCCTCGCGCGGGTCGACGCCGTGAACCTCGATCCATCCGGACGGGACGAGCGCGGGCGAAGCGCCCTTGTGCAGAGCGATGACAACGTCGGCATCGCCGCGTGCGGATGCTCCCAGAAAAGGCAAAGCGCCTTCCGCCTCGATGGGGATGGTGTCGGCGAGCACATCGCGAACCGTGACGCTGCCCTCGAAAACGGGATTCTTTACGCCTGCCATCAAGATTTGGGCGGACCGTGCCCGGATGCTTTCGATATGAACCTGCCACTTCGATGGGCTTTCTTTCTTACTCTTCTCACGAATAATCTCAATACGCCGGCTGATTTTCGCAAATTCCTTGGGCAGCGATACTGATACACCGTTCAACGTGATTCGGGAAATGGTGATCTCGCGCGAGAGGAGACCGCTCCAATTGGCGGTGGCGCGGACCTCGCTACATTGGGCGCTGAGGCCGTCTTCGCCCACAGCGACGTTGTGCGCGGAAATGGCGGGCTGCGGGAAGAGGGCGAGTTCGAGGCGGTCTATCGAGGCCGGCATTTCCGTCCGATCTTCGATAAGTTGCACGATATGCCCGCGGTAGCGCTCAATGTCGACGAAATACTCAACAACCTGAACGATTGCGAAAAGCAGCACGGCGAAAACGGCGAGAGCGGTCAGCCATTTGTGTCGGCGTACCCAGGATTGCTTCGTATCTGTTTTGCTGTCGGTCATTTATGAAAAACCCGTAATTTAAGACCGTCACCGCCCGGTGCTACACGATTCCGGGAGTGTGCGGTTTTCAGTTGCGCTAAACGAGATGCCGTCTGTTTCAAGAAGAGTACCAAAAGTAGTGTACCATCTCGCAGCAAAGTCAACAACGGATGGCGTCACCCTAATCGGGTAATGTCAGTAAATTGGCGCGAAATGGCTGAGAACGGCCAACCCACTCGATCTTTCGGGACAGATACCCTTAACGAATGGTCCATAGATTTTCGGCAGCCTCGATGATAGAGATGGCGGATAGGAATTCCTGTCTTCGATTTGTGTAGGGGCGGCCCCCCATGGCCGCCCGAGTGAAGGCACAGGCACGGGCAGGCACGGGGGCCTGCCCCTCCCTTACTTGGGAAAAGCAGAACGGTTCTCTCGTATTACCCGGGGACTAGGTTGGGAGGCACCATTTGCGCAGTTTCCGTTTGCCGTGCCTTACCTGGCGATTATGGCCCCTGTCTGTTTTAGCTCCTCCCGATGGATATAGTGTTTCATGAGCCGGTCGGGAGGAGCTTTTTGCGTCTATCAGCTACGCCGCAGCATTTTCGAGTGGTTGAGTGGGGAAGATTCTTCCGTTGCCCTACTCATTGAGGGACCGGACAAGATAGTAAAGTTACCGGTCAAATAAGGGCGTTTGACGCAAGCACTTCCGTTGACAAGAAAATACCCGCGGTCTAGAATGGGCACAGAGTAGCAGAAAGCCCCTTCATTCGCTCAGGCGGTGAAGGGAGGGCGCACGGAGGTTTCCAGGCAGATGTCGGCCACGATGTACGTGACGATTATGCTGGCTATCATCACCGTGTGCACATTGGTGAGTGTGCCGCCTCTGTTTTTTAAGAAATGCCCGAAGTGTGGTACGCGGAACTTTCTGGAGGCCCGAAAATGCAAGGGCTGTGATGCGCCATTGCCGGACGAACGGCCCTAGGACGGGTGCACTGTGCAATAGTGTGCCTTCCCTTGCAAGGAGAAGGTATTGTGGCATCGTCGATGATTAATTGTCCTTACTGCGGCAAGCTGACGGACCCGCGTCTCGATAATTGCGTACACTGCGGCGGGTTTCTGCGTAAGAAGGCAGCTCCCGGTCAACAGCGCAGCGCTGGTGAAAAAGAGACCTGTCCGAACTGCGGGGCCTTGGTCCAGCCGGGAGACATCATCTGTGTGGCGTGCGGCACAAACCTGTTAACCGGGCAACGCATCACCGAAGAACAACCCGCACCGGCGGAAGCCAAAAAACGGGCGTTTAGACTGCCGAGCGTCAATTTGAAGTGGCTTGGTATTGGCACGCTTGGCTTTTTGGTGGTTGTCATTCTGCTTTTTGTGCTGGTGTCTATATTGAGCAAGGACCACGTTCAGGCCGCCATAGACGCTTAGAACAAAGGCAATGTCGGCGAGGCGGTAAATATCCTGAACGATTACCTTGATTCGGTGCCGGATTCAGTCGAAGCGCACCAGGAGCTGGCACGGATGCATTGGGAAAATGAAAATTATCCGGGCGCGGCGGAGGAGTTGACCAGTGTGGTCAGACTGGACCCGGGCCGGCGCGATGCCCATTTGGGCTTGGCCCTGAGTTGGGCGAGCAGTGGAAGTGAGGAAGGCCGGCAGCGTGCGATAGCCGCTCTCGAGGAGATGGTAAAGGAGTTTCCGGCGGACACGGATGCGTGGTTTCTCCTGGGGGTTCTCCGCGGAATGCAAGGCAACGCGGCGGGTCAAGTCGAAGCGTTGCGCGAGGTAGCGCTGAGTGAAGGGCCGCAGGCGATGGCGGCCGAACGGTTGCTCGCCGTGGGCAATGCGATGCAAGGTTACACGGAGGCCGCCCGTCAGACCATCGAAGAGGTGGTTCAGGAGGCGCCCAATGATGGGGATGTGCTGGCAACGGCGGGAACGCTGATTTCCGAAGAAGGGGATTGGGTGGCCGCGACCGAGTACCTGCGGGCGGCGGTGAATAGCGGAAGCGCCTTTGACGAAAAAGCCCTGACGCTTCTCGGCATGCTCCTTGTTTCCCGAGGAGAATACGGTGAAGCAAGTGACTATCTGATGCGGGCGCTGGCGCTTAACGAGTCCAATCCGCGGGCACGCCTTTTCCGAGCCGTCTGCCTGCGAGAACGAGGGCTTTACGAAGAAGCGGTTCAGGAGCTTGACCCGTTGCTGAAGAGTTCCGGGCCGGTGGCGGGGCAGGCCGCCATCGAAGCGGCCCGGGCCTATCTGGCGATGGACGATCCCGCGCGTGCCACGCAAAGCCTCCAGCAGGCAATTCAGTTGGGCGCTTCGGGTCCGGGGCTGTATACTCTGCAAGGCCGGGCGTATGCGCGTTCGGGCGAGAAGGTTGCAGCCCGCGAGGCCTTCCGGAAAGCCATTCAGGCCGATACGAAATATGCGCCCGCGCACCTCGAATTCGGCTTATATTTTCTCCGGGAGGGCGCTCCTTCCGAAGCCGTGAGCAGACTTGAACGCTATTTGGAACTTATCGATCCCACATTCGAGGATACACGTGCTGAAGAGGTGCGCACACTCGTAGCCCAACTTAAGGAATCCCTCAATGCTGTAGAAGGCGCTACGTAAACCCCGAGGAAGGTGCCCATGCGGAAAAGTGCGGTGATTTTGGCGATGACAGGGCTGTTGTGCGTTTCCCTGCCGGCCCAGGCGTGGGGGCCACGGTCGCAAATCGCCATCGTAACGACGGCGGGGCGCATGCTCACGAAAGAAGGCATTGCACCGTTGTCCAAGATGGAAAAGGAAATTCGGCAGGGCGCTTCACTCACGGCGGGTGAACTGAATATTCTCATGCCCAACGCCGATATTCAGCCGGTGCGGGCGATCCTTACCCAGATGCAATTGCTGCAAACCGTGCGCGAGGCGGGCATTGACCCATATTTTGCTTTTCGGCTGGGGGCAGTGGGAAAAGTGACGGCGAATGTAACCGCGCCTATGCAGACTGCCAACCCCGTGTATCGCAAAATGTATTACGACGATATAGACCAGAACATCACAAAGACAGGACTCGACATCCAGCCGCGGGAGATGGTGGATTCGGCGGAGTATTTTGCGCGACTAACCCCCCTGATTGAGGCGCGCCAAGCCTTGCTTGAACGCGATTACCGTGCCGGCGTGGGCTTCGAAGGCGCCGCAAAGGCGAGCTACGGTGAGGATATCAGCCGTTCGATTAATGCAGTCGGCGATGTTTGGTACACGATTTTGCAGCGGCGCGGAATGACCGCAAGTGTATCGGAAGAACAGAAACGCACGTATGTGCTTCGTGCGATGGCCTTTTACACAGACCGCGGCAAGGTGGGGGAGATCAACGCAGCTCACGACCGTTACGAAGTCCTGGATGTGTATACCGCGGATGTGATGAAAGAGATTGGCGATATGATGTACGAAGCCGGTATGCGGGAGCGTGCGGTGCAGGAATACCTTGCCGTTCTCGAGAAGAACCCCGAGCGGAAAGACGTGGTGCGCCGGGTAGCGGATTATTACATTGATCTTGCGGACGAGGAGTTGAAGAAAGAGCGGCTCGAATTGGCGCGGGATTATTACGCGCGGGCGCTTGAAGTGGACCCGCTTCATCCGTACGCGGAATCCAAGCGCTTAACCGCGGAAAAGCTGATTCGCGAGCGGGATGCCCGCCTGGCCGAAGCCCGTGACGCCATCGCCAAAGCCCAAGAACTCGAGGAACAGGCCGAGTTGACGGCTTCCACGAAGCGCTATGCCGAAGCCATTTCACAATTGCGCGAGGCCCTCGAGCTTTATCGCGGCGTCACAAGCGAATTCGTGGTGCAGAAGCGCGCGGCCCAATCCGGGATCAATACGGTGACTGCCCGTTTGCAGGAAATGCGCACGAAGCTGCAGGAAAGCGCGTCGGGCCTCAGCGGGGCCGGCAGCAGTGTCGATGTGTCCCGGATGGCGGCGGACGAGGCCGCTGAGCATCGCGAGGAGATATACGAGAGCATGATCGAGCATGCGTATCAGGAGCAAATGGACCGTCTCCGGCCTCAAATCGATTTGCGCTCCCAGAAAACAGATTGAACATAGATGGAAAGATATCCTCAACCTAAATCCTTTGCCGAAGTTTCTGCTTCACCCTATACTAATCCCGGGTCGCCTCATAAAGGAGGGTTTCGTGCGGACTACACGTGGCGATAGCCTTGTTCTGATTGCACTCATACTTGTACTGGTGCTGGGATTCGGTTGCGAGGGCGGTGGCTTTAGTGTCAAGGCGCCTGTACCGGATGCCGGCGACCAGCCGGGCAATGGCGATACGGGCGGCGGCGACACCGGTGGGGGCGATACTGGCGGCGGAGACACGGATGATGGCGATACGGGCGACGGCGATACTGGGGGGGGCGGCGGTACACCCGATGTCCGTTTCGCCGGTACGTGGGTAGGGAGCTTCAGCGATGATCGCACTACGTCGAGTGCGCAATTCGGCCAGATACAATACGCCGCCCGCCTGCGGATACGGCAGCGGGGTAACGAGATTTCAGGCACCGGCACCCTCTTTCGGGTGTTCCGGCAAGGTCCCACGGCATCAAATCGCATTAATGTGCAAATGAGCGGTACGGCATCCGGTGACGATGCCGTGTTCACGCTGGAATCCGGCAGTGGCGGACTGGACCAGCCTCAAAACTGGTACGTGCGATTAGCGGGCAGCCGCATGGCGGGCATGTATGCCTCGACCGACGATAATGGCGTACTCAATCGTTCTGGACATGCCGTCTGGCATGAGACAAGCGGCGGGGTATTGGACAGCACCCCCTGGGCAGCGGCGTACGCCGACGAGTTCGGATTTACAGGATTTCCCGTGCGTTCTCGCACGGCATCCATCACACTTGCTCGGGAAGAGGCCGCCATTACCGGAAATGGGACGTTCTATGAGCAATTGCAGACGCCGCCGGAAGTGAATTTCGACATCATCCGGGGCGGCCTATCCGGCGCAGAGGTGGGCTTTACGTTTGGGGGGGTGGACCTGGTTGACAATGAGGTGGACTGGTTCGGCTTCTTTGGCGGCAACGTCATGGAAACGGCGTACGGCCAGTTTGATGCATCGGATTCCCTGATTCGGTTCGGTCATACCACGTGGGTGCGCGCTCCGGTACAGGATCTCACGGCAATAAATGGTGTATGGGCAGGATCGTTTCGCGACCGCACAATCGTATCGCCAAACCAGCCGGAGGATTTCATCGGCGTATTGAACCTTACGGTCAACGCCGGTGGCGAACTTACGGGTTACGCCCTGATTCGTAATGAAGCGGATGACGCCCCCTCGTTTCTAAGATACAACATCGACAGTGGAAGTATTGTGGGTACGCGAGTCCAAATTTCGATGAGCCGCGTAACCGGCGCCTTTTTCTGGGATTTGCGCCTGGCCGACGGTGTTCTGGTGGGGTCGTACGAGCGCTTCATTGGCGCCCAGAACCGCTCGATAGCTACTGGGCATGCGGAATTTCGCATTATGACGTCCCCCGGGACGTTGCGCGGAACCTGGACGGCCGCCTATGTCGATACTTACGGAGCGGTAAGTCCGGAACAGAGTCAGTTAGCGGCGGTTACGGTGTCCAGTCAAACGGCTCCCAACGCGTCATTCAGCGGCTTCGGCTTTTTACGTTTTGCGGGCGAATCGCGCCGGCGTCTCTTCAATGTGAATGGCGAGGTGTCTTCCGGCGATATCGTGTGGCAATGGCGCGGCAGCGACTTGTTTGGCGACACCATTTGGCATCTGCGCCGCTGCAACAACCTGCTTTACGGAACGTATACGAACTATACATCGGGCGGGGCCGTCGAGTCGCGCGGTATTGGCATGTGGATGCGTTCCTCTTTCAGCTCCTCCTTTTAGGAACGTGAACTACTCGTCGTCGCGCGGGGCGGGTGTGGGGTCGAACAGGTCCCGCTTGTGCTCGACGTCTTTGAACTCCTCAGCCGTGTCGAGAGATTCCTGACCTTCGGTAATTAAAGGCCATTTCGTCGAGTACTCCACGTTTAATTGGAGGTAATCGTGGTACGCCTCCGGCAGGTCTTCTTCGGGGAAGATGGCGTGGACGGGGCATTCGTCGACGCATGCGCCGCAGTCAATGCACTCTTCCGGATCGATGACGAGCATGTTCATGCCCTCGTGAAAGCAGTCGACCGGACACACAGCCACGCAATCCGTGTATCTGCACTTAATGCACGCCTCTGTCACCACATGCGTCATAGATGAGTCTCCTATACGCGACCGACTATTCTGGAAAGGAATAAACCGTTGGATTGCGCTGCGGCCGTACCCAATCCCACGCCAATGATACACATGGCTCCATGCCCACAGTCAAACGCAGCAGGAAGGGCGAAGGGGTAGAGGCGGCCTGAAAGGACCCAAAGCACCAAAACGACGAAAGGGGAATTCTCGAAGGGCAAATCGCCTGGCACAGTCTTGATGTCTCTTTTTCATTCATGCCTTTTGGACCTACGGACGATACTTGGCAAAAAAAGAGGTAGTCATAGCCCATTGGCGCGTTGTTCGTCGAAAAGACGGTGGGTGTTGTTTGTTTGGAAAAGGGGCAATAGTCGAAAGAATCGGGCTTATGTGGTACGATTTTTGTATGAATTGCTCTGCAACGTGTTTATGAAAGCGTCGAAAGGGCGATACACTAATTGCTTTTTGGATGCCAGAGCACTGTTGGTCGCCAAGCACTGTAAAATAAACAGCAGGATACAGGGAAGCAAGAGCATGGCTTCATCTTCCACAACGAACTTACTTGATGAAATCGTTCGGCGCATTGTGCGCACTGTTCATCCCCTGCGGATTGTTTTATTCGGTTCCGCCGCACGCGACACGATGGACTCCAACAGTGATCTGGATCTCCTTGTTGTCATGCCGGACGGCACGCATCGTCGTCAGGCTGCAACCGAGATATACAAGTCATTAAGAGGAGTGGGTGTTCCTAAGGATGTGATTGTGGTTACGGAAAGCGATGTGGCAAAGCATCAAGACAATCCGTCGCTAATTCTCCGCCCGGCTCTGGAGGAGGGGAAGGACCTCTATGTTGCAACATAGGCATCCTCCCGGTTCCGCCGCCGACTGGCTAGCCAGAGCGAGGAGCGACATGGCCATAGCAAAAGCGGTGCTTCCCGAAGGAGTCCTTTATGAGGACTTGTGTTTTCACGCGCAACAAGCCGCTGAGAAAGCATTGAAGGCAGTCTATCAACATAACGGATGGACCTTTCGTTACACCCATGACCTTGAAACCCTGATTTCCGGATTGATGCATGAAGGTCTCGATATTCCGGAAGAAATCGTGGCGGCTGACACGCTGACGCGGTTTGCCTGGTAAACACGGTACCCGAGTCTCGAAGAATCCGTTACGCAGGATGAATACAGTGAATCGATTCGAATGGCGGAGACCGTATTGCTCTGGGCTACCAAGCAGGTTCAATAAGCTTTCGAAGCATGATCGGTTGTCGCGCAACACGTAAACGGTCCGCGGCACCGACTCTTCTTTGTTCTTCGCGCGCTTGCGAGCCGATCGGGTATGCCTACTTCCGCTTGGCGCGTTGTTCGTCAAGGAGACGACGGGCGTTGTTGTAGAGGATGTTTCGCATGTCCTCCTCGTCGATGTGGGCGAAGGTGACGAACCCGATGTACACGGCAGGATCGAACCAGGGGTAATCGGTGCCGTAGACGATTTTTTGCGAACCCGCTTCATGGCACATCCACTCGATGAGGCCGTAAACATGGGCGGCGGCAGTCAACTCGAGACAGACGTTGGGGAAGTCTTTGGCGAGGGCGATGGCTTCTGCCCATGCCCCGTAACAGGAGTGCCCGAGTAGCAGCCGGATATTGGGGTATTTCTCGGCGATGACACGCATTTTCCGAGGGCCGCAGTTCTCTTCGTTGCCCCAGGTGTGGGAGAGGAGCAGACCATGCGCTGCCTCGAGTCGTTCCATGAGAGGCGCGTAGTTGGGTCCATCCACGGGGTGTTTATGGGATGCCGGGTGAATCTTCACGCCGACAACGCCCGGTTCGTTGAGATATCGGTCCAATTCGGCCTGGATTTCGTCCGGGTAGCCGGGATGGATGGTGCAATAGCCGTAAATCCGGCCGGGATAGGTCTGAACGGCCTCGAGCATCTCCGCGTTACCCTCGCGCGTATCGCCGAACAGGGCACTGTGAGGCGAGACGATGATGCTCTCGATGCCTGCGCGGTCCATGCCCGCGAGCATGGCTTCGCGGCCGGCTTCGGGGAGATAGATCGCGCGAAACGGGCCCATGTGCCCGTGCGCGTCGATAACCGGGCAACCGTTTCCCTGAAGGAATGCTTCGCGCAGACTCACCAAGCCACCTCCCCGAGCAGATAGGCCAGATTGTCGAACGCGATGGCCTCCTTCGCTTCGTCCGGAATGTCCGCCCGTGTAATCATCATAATGTAGCCGCCGGGATTGTTGAATGGCAGCCCCGACCCGAACACCAGCCGTTCGAACCCAAGGTCGTTAACCAGCGATTTCAATTGGCCGGCGGTCTCGATCCGGTTTGTGGAAAGGAAGAACCGTGGGAATCCGCGCATCAGTGGCCGGAAATAGCGGTCTTGTCCCCAGCAACCGGTTTGAGTCATCACAAGCGTCAGATGAGGAAAGTTTCGTATGAGGTTGTAGACACCCTGCCACTGGTCTTGAAGCTCGGTGAGGGGCAGGAAGAGTGGCACCCGGTAGGCCGTCAGCAACTCGAGCAGGTCTCCACAAGAAATAGGGTCGAGCAGGTAGCCATGGGTTGCGGGGAAGGCCCGCACGGCCCGAATGTCCTCCATCTGGATGTACTCGAAGAGTTCCGCGTCGGTGTACCCCTCGCCCGAGGTGTGAGGCATGATGGTGCAGGTGCGGTGAAGGCGGGGATGCCCTTTCAACTCAGCGAGGCGGTCATTTCCCTGGGCGAAACTACGCTCGCGGGCATCCCGATGCCACACCAGGGCTTGGTCGATGCCGCAATGGTCCATTTCCGCGAGTAGGTTTTCCGCGGTTTCGAGTTCCCCCGGTATTGGTGTGGTTCCGCGCCCGAAGGCGGCATCGCAATCAAAGATCCGCAAGGGGTGGTATCTCCATCAGGTCCTCGACGGTGTTGGATTCCGGTACATTCATTGTTGCCGGTGGCTGGGTTCCTTCCAGAAACACTTCGCGGAAGGAACCGCCCAGTACCCCCGTGCTTTTGTCGACATTATGAAACTCGACGCCGTCGGGGATTTCAAAGTCCCGTTTGGGGAGTCCTCTATGGGCGGCGACCATGAATTCGGTCCACACGGGGCACGCGAGCCGGCCGCCGGTGAACTCCCGGCTCGATTTCAGCCATCGGCCGTCCGGCCCCTGGCCGATGGGGCGGTTGTCGCGGTAGCCGATCCATACCACGCAGGTGTAATCCGGCGTGAATCCGCAGAACCAGACATTACGGCTTTCGTTCGAGGTGCCGGTTTTGCCTGCGCGTGGCCGGTCGAGGTCGCGGCTGCGCGCCCCCGTGCCATGCCGGGCAACGCCTTCCATAAGATACGTCATTACATAGCACACGTCCGCATCCAACGTGCGCTCGAGTTGCACTTCATTCTTGTAGCGCAGGAATTCGTCGCGGTCACGAATTTCCTCAATGAAAGTGGGGCGCGCAACTACTCCGCCCTTTGCGATGGTCGAATAGGCCGTGCAAAGATCGAGGACGGTGACGTCGGGGCTCCCGAGGGCGATGGTCCACTTATGCGAGTCGTTGATTTCAGACGTAATTCCGGCGCGTTGCAGCACCCCGCGAACCACCGGCATACCCAGGCGCAACACCAGTTTGACCGAGACGATGTTGATCGAATTCTCGAGCGCGTTTCGCAGTGTCACGGGGCCTCGGTAATCCGACGTGAAGTTGGCCGGAGACCAGGGCCGTCCCAGCCCGTCATAGAGAGTGATGGGCTCGTCGATTTCGATATGGGACGGGGTGAGGCCGTCGCGTATTGCCGCGAGCCATACAAACGGTTTAATGCTCGAGCCCGGCTGACGCAGTGCCTGAGTGGCGGTATTGTATTTTTCCTTGTCGAAATCGCGGCCGCCCACCATGGCCCGGACATAGCCTTCCGCGCCCGGCCGGTTATCGAGGCATACCAGTGCGCCGGAGACGGGAACAAAAGACTCTTCCTGACCGCGTTCGGTCAGTTTTTCCAAGGTCATTTCATCGATTTCCGCAAGTTTTTTTTCGAGAGCCTTTTCGGCAGCCCGCTGTAAGCGCATGTCGACGGTTGTGTATACATGCAACCCACCTTCAAGCAATTCCTCGCTGTCGGCATACCCCTTTTCGCGGACGAACCGCCGTACTTCTTCGACGAAGTACGGGGCCTGAAAACGGTTTGGTCGCCAAACGCCCGCGCCTTCCTGCATACGTTTCGTGCGCTCGTCGTAAGAAATGGCCGAATCCGTTACCTGGGTAGCGACCGCTTCTTCGTACTCCTTTTGTGTGATGAAACGATGGCGAAGCATTTGTCGAAGTACGATGTCGCGGCGTTGTTGGGCGGCTTCGGGATGAAGGTCGGGACGGTTAGCATTGGGGGCGCGCGTTAAGCCCGCGAGCGTGGCCGCCTCCGCAAGGTTCAGGTCCTTACATGATTTAGCAAAATACTGCTGGGCCGCCGCCTCGACGCCGTTGGCGCTTCCGCCCAAAAAGATTTGATTCAAGTAGAGTTCGAGGATTTCGTCTTTGGTGAATTCGCGCTCGAGTTGGAGGGCCACGTACGCCTCTTTGATCTTGCGCTCCATGGTGCGTTCGGTCGAGACGCCCGTCACTTCGGTGATGTTGCGTACGATCTGCATCGTGATGGTGCTGGCGCCGCGAATATGGCCTGTCCGGACGGCGTCCTTTACGGCGCTTAGGATGGCGAGGGGGCGCACGCCTTTGTGCCGGTAGAAAGGATGGTCTTCGGTGGCGATAAACGCCTTCTGCACGTGCAGCGGGATTTCGCTCAGGCGCACCAGTTGCCGCGCTTCGGTGGTGTATTCGCCGAGAAGCATTCTGTCCGCCGAATAGATGCGGCTGCCGACTTTGGGGCGGAAATCGTCCACCGCCTGGATGTTCGCCTTGGCATCGTCCAGCATCCAGACAAACATGCCCAATCCCACGCCCCATCCAGCGGCGAGGACCAGCATGAGCATGAAAAAGATACCCCCGCAGCCGCGGGGTTTCCGGGCCAGGGCGCCTTTTAATCCGTCAAATTCTTCCGTCTGTTGTGTGTGTTCGTCGGTCATCTTCATACTGATCCTAGCATTCCCCCGAAAGTTTCTCCAGAAGAAGAGAAAATTGGGCGCAGAGGGTGTGCGCGGCTCGATCGGGGGCGGTTTCGTGCCATGGCTTGGGGAATCCGCAATGCGGAAGGCCATATCCGCTGGAGTGTCAAACTTCGGATCAGACAGGGCAAACCGATTACTCAAAGTCTGCTGGGATGGACTCCCTGCCACAAGCTCGGCGTAGCGTGAGAGTGCGCGCAAAGCAAATTACCATGACCCACGGCAGCAAAAGTTCTTGAGAGACAGACAATAATGGTCCTACTCGGGCTCGGTCGCCGAAGGCTCTTCGGTTTGACGCGGTCGCCAGAAGATACACCATAGTAAATACTGCGCCGCGAAGGCGCCTGCCGTATTTGCCGCGAGATCGCCGATGGCGAACGTTCGCCGGGGCACAAAGATTTGGTGCACTTCATCGCTAAGGCCGTAGAGGGCGGCGAAAAGGATAGGAAACCAGAATCGCCATGGCTTAGAAAGACGCGATTCCGAGCGTTGCAATCCCACCGACACCAAGCCGGCCAGACCCGCGTACACGCCGAAATGCAGAAGCTTATCGATGCCGAAAGCCGGCGGTAACTCGACTCCCAGCGGCCGCGGCTGCGATGAAATCCAGAAAATCCCCGCGCAGTAAAGGGCCGTGGCGATAATGTAGGGTAATTTCACGGTTTAAGCGCTCCTGAGGCAGTGTGCGCGAGGAATGAATCGCCGCAACATGCCCGTTCGCCTTGCCGCATACTTGTCACGTCCGTTTACGCGCGCCGATGCGGTCGGCCCAGGCGTCCCATGCTTCAAACAGGCTTTTGGCGCGCTCCGGCATGGTCTCCGACAAATCGTTCAGCTCCGTGCGGTCTTCCGCGAGATTGTAGAGTTCCCAGTCGCCTCGTTTCGTCGCTACGAGCTTCCAATCGCCCTCCATGACCGCCCGGTTACCCATGTGCTCCCAGTACAGGCGGTCGTGGGCTTCGCGTTGCTCGCCTCGAAAGATGGGCGCCAGCGACTTGCCTTCGCAGGGGGTGATGGGGTGTCCGTTGAAGGTTTCCGGGTACTCCGCCCCCGCGAGGTCCACGCAGGTTGCCATAATGTCGTTGATGTGCCCCACTTGGCGTTCAAGTTCGTTCTTGCGTGCCATCCCGGCCGGCCAACGCGCGATGAACGGCGTAGCGATGCCTCCTTCGTGTACCCAGTGCTTGAACAGCCGAAACGGTGTGTTGCTGGCATTGGCCCATGGCCGCCGGTAGGCCACAAACGAGCCCGGTTCGCCGGGTTGGGTGCCCGGTTTGTCGAGCTTCCGCCCTTCGACGTTTTCGTGGCACCCGCCATTGTCGGAGAGGAACATAATCACGGTGTTTTCCTCTTCGCCAATGCGACGCAAGGCTTCCAATACACGTCCGATGCCCTGGTCCATGCGGTCGATCATGGCCGCGTAGACGGCCATGCGGAGGTCCCAGTCCTCCTTATCCTCGACCTCCTCCCATGGGGGCACATCGGGGTCGCGTGGAGAAAGTTTCCATTTGGGATGGATGATGCCCATATTCACGAGGCGTTCGTACCGTTCTTCGCGCAGTTGGTCCCAGCCCTCGAGGTACTTGCCTTTATATTTCGCGATGTCTTCGGGCCACGCGTGCAGGGGCCAGTGGGGCGCGTTGTACGCCAGGTAGAGCAAAAAGGGCTCCTCGCGCCCCTCATGCTCCTCAATCCATTTTACGGCATAGTCCGAGAACGCATCGGTCATGTAGAAATCGTCGCCTTCGGGCAGGATGCGTTCGTCGTTGAGGGCGAACGCGCGTTTGTGGCGCTCCTCTTCGCGGATGCACCAATAGCTGCTTGCGCCGCTGATAAGCCCGTAATAGCGGTCGAATCCGCGTTTTAAAGGCCAATGCTCGGGGCGTTCGCCCACGTGCCATTTCCCGGACATATAGGTTCGGTAGCCGGCCGGCTTCAGTACCTCGGCGATGGTCACACACGACCGGTTCAAGTATCCCTGGTAGGGGCCGTGGCGGTCATTGGCTTTGCCGCGGGTTACCATGCCGCCCATCCCCGCCTGGTGGGGGTAAAGACCGGTCAAGAGCGAGGCCCGTGAGGGACAGCACCGCGCCGCGGAATAGAATTGGGTAAACCGCACACCGTCGTGCGCGAGACCGTCAAGATTGGGCGTGGCGATCTCCGAGCCGTAACACCCGAGGTCGCTGAACCCCATGTCGTCGGCGAGAATGATGAGAAAATTAGGCCGTTTGGTTGGTTTTCGCGCAGCCGCCGTTGCGTTCGTGCTCAGGGCCGCCGCGGCAAGACCACTACCCATCACGCGCATGAATTCCCTTCGGTGCATATGTATCCTCCGTGGTCATAGCTGTTGGTCACAACATGCCCATCTTATCACACCGCCGCCTCGCGACAACCCTCGGGGCGTTTGCGTCGCAAACGCTTTAGGTCAGTCATGGGTTTTCGCTATGATGCGTGGGAACGAGAAAACAAGGGGAATTGACAATGCAAAAACTCACTGGAATGCACCGTATCGCTGGTGCGGTGTGTCTTGCTCTGCTGTGTGCTTTTTCAGCGCAGGCAGGCGAAGAGGCATCGCCTGTGGAACTTGTATCCGTCGAAAAAATCTGGGACCAGGGGAAACACAATGCTTTCACCGACCTCATCCGGTTCCAGGATAAGTGGTTCTGCTCGTTTCGGGAAGGCGAGGCGCACGTTTTCGGCGAGGACGGCAAAATCCGCATCATCGTGTCGGAGGATGGCGAGAATTGGGAGTCCGCGGCGCTGATAGCGGAGGAAGGTATCGACCTGCGGGACCCGAAACTGTCCATTACGCCCGATGCGCGACTCATGATGAATGCGGGCGGCTCGGTTTATGAGGGCAAGAAATTCATTACCCGGCAACCCCGCGTGGCGTTTTCAGAGGATGGTTTCGAATGGGGACCGACTATCCGTGTGTGCGAGGACGGGGATTGGCTATGGCGCGTGACGTGGCATAAGGGCAAAGCGTATGGTTTCTCGCGGGCGCCTTTGCCGCGGGAGGAGTCCGAAGATGCCAAGGAAGAATGGCAGCTCACGCTCTATGCCGCGGATGATGGGGTCCACTATACGCCGCTGTGCAAGCCCGACGTGCCGGGCAAACCCAACGAGACGACCGTTCGGTTTATGGATGATGACACCATGGTCGCTCTGGTCCGTAGGGAAGGCGGCAATACCCACTGCTGGATCGGGACCTCGAACCCTCCGTACACCGATTGGTCATGGCATGAAACCGACTACCGTATCGGCGGGCCCAATTTCATTATCCTGCCCGACGGCTCGATGTGGGCCGGCGGACGGTACTATCCGGGCGGCGCAAAGACCGTGCTGGCGAAGTTTGGCCCCGAGACCTACGAGCCCGTTCTGACCTTGCCCAGCGGCGGTGACAACTCGTATCCCGGATTCGTCTGGCACGATGGCCTCCTTTGGATGAGCTACTACTCGTCCCATGAAGGCAAGACCAGTATTTACCTCGCCAAAATCCGCATCAACGAGTGACGCGGTGGTTCCTGGCTCTTTTTGTTTCTCGAACCCGGCACGTTTTGGCGGGTGCTGATTGGATGGTGCTCGTCCGTTGTGTTAGGCTTTTTGGGCGTGGCAGGGGAGCAATGCAGATTTCACTAAAGGATGGAGATTCCCATGAAGCACATTGGGCGCATATCCCGGATGCCGGCGCGGGCGCAGTTTGGCGGCGACTCGACGAGCGAGTTGGAGCCGGCGGAGCAAGTGGTGATTCTGCTGCTCTCGGCGTTCTTCCAGGATTGGATCAACTTCCCGACGGTTATCCAAAACCTGCAAAAGTATTACTCGAAGACGTAATGTTGGAAAACGCCGCGCAGGAAGCCTCGAATTGAGTGGCGCGGCCTGTCGTTCCCGCTATTGCTGCTCAGCGTCGTCTCCTTCCATGGCGCGCTTCTTCATCTCGAGGTCGTACTTGTCGGCTTCGGAAAGGTGCCGGTCTTCAATGCGGACAATGTGGAATCCGTGTTGGGTCTGCAATACCTCGCTCACTTCGCCGACAGGGGCACTCCAGGCAAACTCTTCGATAGACTGTTCGAGCGTGCCCTTGCGGTGATAATTGAGATCGCCACCCCGGCTTGCACTTTTGGGGTCGCTCGACCATTCTTTTGCAAGCTTGCTGAAACTCTCGCCCGCAAGAATGCGCCGGCGCAGTTCTTCGGCCTTCTCGCGCGCCCGCGCCCGATCGGCCGGGTCATTGGCATCGTAGGAAATAAGAATGTGCCGCAGACGTACGCGCGACACATTGGGGTCGCTTCTTCCCCAAATCCAGAGGGCCGCGATCAGGACAATAGCAAGGATGCCCACTGCCCCCCACCACCAAAGGGTGCGGTCTTTCACTTCCGCCGCTGAATCGAAATCCGGTTCGTTAAATTCCGAGTTCATCCATTATGCCTCCATAAAAACTCATGTAAAACGTAACGATGATATAACCAATCGTCAAGGCGACCGCAAGAATTATCAGCACGCCGAAGATTTTCGAGGCGATATCCACCGCCTGATTGGCCTCTTCGAAGTGGTAGTCGGCGACTTTGCGGAGGGCCTCGTCCAGTTTACCGGACTGCTCGCCGATGAGGAGCATCTCGTGGGCGGTGGGCGTCAGGTATTTGCTGTTTCGGAACGCTTCGACGAGGGTTTTGCCCTCCTTTATGGGCGGAATGGCTCTGAGCAGGTCCTTCTCGATATAGGGATTGGCCGTAACGGCGGCGGACCGCTCGATGGCGGCAGGCACGTATACGCCGGCGCTGAGCAGGAGCGACAGGCTGCGGAAAAACCGTGCCAGGGCGAAACGCTTCGTGACGGCCGACATGGGGAAAATGTGGGTCGTGAACACGCCGGAAATCCATCCGAAGATACCCATCCGCGAGAGAATCACAATGACGACAAAAACCAAAACGAAAACGCCGATTGACTTTGCCTGAAACCAGGCGTAATCCCTAAAAAACGCTTCGAAGTCAAAGCCTCTGCCCCCCCCTTTGCCGGAAAGCAGCCCCGTCAGTCTACCCACAAGACGCAGGGCAAAGGTGCCGAAAAACCACGCCGCGATGAGTTCGATCACCGGCAGGGTCATCATGCGCATCACACGGCGCTGGCGTTCGAGACGGTCCTCGTAGTAATCGGCCAGGTCGCGTAGCATCACGTCGAGCCGGCCGCCGATCTCACCGCTCGCGATCAATTCCATAAAGAAATTGGGAAAATACTTATCTTGTTTACGGGCCGCCTGGTCCAGCGTGTCGCCGGCCTTGACGGAATCCGACATCTCTTGGAAGATGCTCCGGATTTTACGGTCTTGCTGCTGTTCGCCAATGATTTCGAGCGAGCGCACGATGGGAATGCCCGCGTCGTAGGACGTGGCGAGCTGGCGGCACAATGGCACCATTTTTTTGGCCGGTATTTGCGAGGAAAACAGGCCCATCGGTACTCCTGTTGATGTGTCTGTATGTCAGACTACCGCCGATTGTAACAAACGACGGGACAATGCGCTAGCTCGCGAATGCTTTTACCACCGCATAATGCCTCCCAGAAAAAAACCGATGCCGAGACCTTCCTGAAACATCAGGAGAATGACAATAGTCATTCCGATGCTGAGGGAGAGGACGCGGGCACAATGCATAGCGTCGCGACGCAAATAGTCGGAGGCTTTCAAGAAGCACTCTTCGGTATTGCCGGTATTTTCACCGGTGATAATCATCTCTTTCACCATATCGGGCAGGGCCGGACATTCGAACACGGCCTGGCCCAGCGTGGCGTCTTCCCGCACGCGTTCCGGAACCCGCAGGAGATGCGGGCGCGCTTTTTCGTCCCATACGGATTCGGTGGCACGCTCCCAGCTCTCGTATATCGACAAATGTCCGTACGTCAGGGCAAGCACACGGCAGAAACGGCTGAGATTGAGCTGTTTGGTCAGACCCGAGAAAGGCCATACGTTTGCGCTGAACCGCCGCCGCAGCAAAGTGAGAACACCGAGGCGCGCCGCCGCGTAGACCACCACCGCAACAAACGCGAACCGGATAAGCGCATGGACCAGAAGCATCGGCGAGCCGTCAAGGAGGAATACGCCGATACACGGGTAGAGAAAAAAGGCAATTACGGCGAACAGGACGAGGTAGTACGAGAAATGATAGGAAAGCATGCGCCGGAAGGCCAGTTGTTCCTCGTACCAGGCGTGTAGCGTCTCAAGCGCCTCGCCCAGCCGCCCCGCTCGTTCACTGGCGGCCACGAATTCGACGAAGAAGTCATCGACGACGTGAGCCTGAGCCCGTAGCGCTTCCTCGAGCGAGTAGCCGCATTCGATGGCGTTGGCGAGGTCTCGGGCGAGGGATGCAAGGGTGCGGTCGTGGCTTTCCTCGGTCATGAGTTCGAGGGCGCGCCTGATCGGGATGCCACCCTCGTACGCGTAAGCGAGCTTGCGCGTGAAGAGGGCCATTTTCTTGTCGGACAGTTTTCCCTGCGGTATCCGCATGTTACTACTCGAATGACATCATCGGCCCCGCCCGATCACTGTTGCAGGGCGGTCCAGTGAATTCCTACAGTCGGCGGACGGCTATATTCGATGGTCAGCCGTTTCTTGGCCTTTTTTCGAGCGGTTTCGTCTTTCCGCGGAGCGGTTCCGGGAGTCCCGTGGGGCTTGCCCACAGGATGCCGTTGTAAATGACCTTTAACACGGTCTCATTGTGGTAGATGGGAAAGGTCTCGTGGCCGGGGCGGAAATAAAACACCTTGCCCTGCCCCCGGTGCCAACAGCACCCACTGCGGAAGACTTCCCCGCCCTCGAACCAACTGACGAATACGAGCTGGTCGGGCTGGGGGATGTCGAAATGCTCGCCGTACATTTCAGCTTCGGGCAATTCGACGTATTCGGGGATGCCCGCGGCGATGGGATGGGCCGGATCGACTACCCAGAGGCGCTCTTTTTCGCCATCGTCGCGCCATTTGAGGTTGCAGCCCGTGCCCATGAGCCCTTTGAAAAGCTTCGAGTAATGGCCCGCATGGAGGACGACCAGGCCCATGCCCTCGAGAACTTGCCGCTTGACCCTGCCAGCGTTTTCATCGGTGACCTCGTTGTGGGCGCAATGGCCCCACCAGGTCATGACATCGGTATTGGCGAGGATTTCGTCCGTGAGGCCCTGGGCTTCGTCTTGCAGTTGGGAGATATGCACCGAGGCGATCCCGGGTTGCTGGGCGAGATAGTCGGCGATGGGTTTGCCCATGCCTTCGGGATAAATCCTGGCGACCGGTTCGTCGCGTTTTTCGTGCACCCCTTCGTTCCAAACCGTTACGCGGAGTCCCTGTTTCATGCAACGTCCTTTCGTTGGTAGCCCCCGAAGATCGCACCACATTGTAGCGGGGTTCCTGGAAGGGGTAAAGCCAGGCATCTTGCGCGTTTTCAGCACCAAGGTAGGATAAGAAATAAGAAAAATGAAGGCGAGGACGCCTGCGCTACGAGTTTGTGACGACCTTCTGCGTTTCGTGGGCGGTGTTGTGCTCCCAGTGCTCATCGCGGTAGACATGCCGGTGAACCTCGAAGCTGTCCGGTTTAACATCTATTTCGCTGAATTCGCCGAAGCAGTTTTTCTTGGGATGGTGGTAGAAAAAGGCCCCCGAAGAAAGATACGACACGTTGG
>JAWODE010000047.1:0-2774 GCA_046483455.1 Candidatus Hydrogenedentota bacterium
ACCCTGACTATATCCGAACCGCTGTCCGTCCGTCCAATACCCGCTAGCACAATCGGTCGAAGAAACCCGATCGCACAACGATGCCGTAGCCCGTATGCAGAGCTGGGAGAAGCCGGGCGTGCGCGGAATATCAACGCATCCACACTGAAACCTCGCACTTCGAAGATGTCGCACAGCGGCTGGGCTGCTGACACATGCATGAATGTCTCTTACGGCGTCGCTTGCCTGGACAAGTGGGTCTCAACATGATACACGTAGTAGTATTTAGCTGCTCGGAGCCAGCGTTGGGCGCGGTGGCAAGGTGAAATGCTGACGAATAGGGGGAGTGGGTATGGAGAGGACGGACATCCAGGACCGGTTGGTCGAGTTCCTGCGGAAGAAGAACCGGGACTTCGTTCCGCTCGGGCAATTGAAGAAGTTGCCAAAGGCGGTGCGAGATGCGATTGGGATCCGCAGCAGCGACTCCGGCGCGAAACTGGAGGACCGAATGCGACCGCATCTCACGGACCGCATGATCATCCTGAACGGCTCGCGCACGAAATACCTCGCGTTCAACCAACCGCGGGAGGTTCTCGTCGCCACGCTCGTCCGCGAGAAGCCCGGGAAGTCCCTGGGGCAGCTGGGGCAATTGTGTCCACTCCAAAAGGCGCCGTTCGTCGACGCGGTGAATGCGCTCTTGAAGCTTGGTCAAGTGCAATGTGAAATCGGCCAGAACTACAGCGTCAAGCTGTTCCCGGCCGATGCGGAGCCGCCGGGCGCCGGAAAGCCGCGAGGGGAAGGTGGCAAAGAGCTGCAAGGGGACGGCGAAGATCACACGCTCTTCGCGCGGGCCTGCCGGCAGCTCGACCGGGGGCAGCAATACATTCGCATCCACGAGCTTCGGGACGCGCTCGGCTGGCCCCGCGAACGTTTCGACCGCATACTGGAAGCGTTGCGTGACGACGGCACCATCCAGCTCCACACCGGTGACATCTCAACCATGTCGGAGGAGGAGGTGCGCAAGAGCTATGTCGACGAGAACAACTTTTTCCTGGCCACGCTGACATGGAGGGAGTCATGACGACGCCGCGGGAACTTCTGCGGGAGCACAATCCGTTCTACTCCTCCAGCGCCGGCAACCCGTGGGAAGATCGCTATCCCGATGTCGAATCGATCAATCGGCAGGCGTTCGAGGGCGTCCTTCGCCTCGTGCGTCATAAGGCCGAGCATCCGCGGGACGGTTGTGGCGGGCTCGTTCTCGGCGGCGCCGGGGCCGGCAAGTCGCATCTCCTGAAGCGGCTTCTTCTCGCTGTTCGCGGCATGGATGACTCTGCGGCGTTCACCTACGTGCGTCCTATTCTCGCCCCCGAAGCGCCGATGCGCTATCTGCTTCGCGAGATCGTGGTCAATCTCTGCAAGGAACTGGACGCAGAGCAGACCTGGACGCAGCTCGACCTCTTCGCCGCATCTATCCTCATCGACTTCCTGCGTAACGGTCAGGATCCCGGCAAGAACGTGAAGCTTCTGGCCCGTTTGGAGACGGATCCGTTCTACATCTACCGTGCCCGTTTGGACGCGAAGAATTTGGCCAAGGCGGAAAAGCGAGCGATTCGTTTCCTAAAGAGTGAAATCCCCGCCCTCGAGACCGAGCTTTTGCGCGTCATCGTCAAATATCGCAGGAGGGAGGCTCGCACACTGGTGGTCGACTGGCTGCGGGGCGAGATCCTCGACGAGGAGGAATCAGCTGAACTCGGCGTGAATTCCCGAATGGACAAATCCGCGGGGGAACTGGAGGCGGAGGCGAGCAGAATCCTCCTGAGCTTAGGCCATCTCATGGCACGGTACAGGCGTCCCATGATCGTCTGCTTTGATCAACTCGATAACCTCCACAGTCCGGAGGCCGTCCGCGCACTAGAGGCGATGGTCCATTTCCTAGTGGACCAGACACCGGCCATGCTGCCGCTGGTGTTCGCGCGAGGGGATTCTTGGAACAGTCGCTTTGAGAAGGAAATGGATCCGGCCGCGGGGCATCGGTTGACGGGCAACCAATTCCGTCTAGAAGGATGCTCGCTCGACCAAGCCCGCGAGCTCGTCGCCCTGCGGCTCGGCACCTTCCTGGGCGATCGGAGCGAGGAAGCGTTCGACTGGCTGTGGGGCCGGCTGAAAGGCAAGGTCAAGGAAGGGTACTCACCGCGCCAGATTATCATTCTGGCGAACCGCGAGATCGGGTCGCCTGTTCCTCCACGAACGGGGGGCGGATCGCCGCTATTGAACGCCTATCAGGACGAGTGCAAGGCGGTGCTGGCCGACCTCGACTCCTGGTCGATGGACGGGAAGCGGCTGGAGTTGGCGCTCGAGACTTATCTCAAGGCGCATCCCTGCGTGACACAGCTTCGGCCCGGGAACGCAAGGTTTACTGCAACCGTGGTGGTTCCAACACCGCCCCTGCTTCCTACCACATCAATTATCTGCCCGATTTTTTTGGGTTTGTTGCGGTTAGGGTCGGTGGCGTTCTTTTTGTAATTTTCCAGGGCGCTTCTAAATTCCTCGTCTTTTAAGGGGAGGGTAAAAAATTCCTTTGCCCCTATTTTTATGGCCTGGAGCAGAATCGCCCTGTCCGTATCTTCGGATATCAGGAAAACATCACCAACAGAGCCGCTTGCCATGCGGTCTTTGAGATCCTGGAACTCCTTTGCTGTATCACGGCCCAGCTCGTATATGAGCAGGTCGATCTTCTTACCGTCCGGCTCGGCCAGCAAGGCAAACCCGTCAACAGATGCAACCATGTTCTGAAG
>JAWODE010000178.1:0-5220 GCA_046483455.1 Candidatus Hydrogenedentota bacterium
CGGGTGCGGCAAGACGGCACTCGCCCGCATTATTGCCATGCGCACCAAAGCCGATTTCGAGAACCTCAACGCGGTAACTTCGGGCGTCAAAGAACTCCGCGAGCTTATCCGGGCTGCCAAAGAACGCCGGATTCACGAGAGCCGCAAAACCATTGTGTTCATCGACGAGATTCACCGCTTTAACCGTGCCCAACAGGACGCGCTTCTGCCCGACGTCGAGAACGGCAACATTGTCCTCATTGGGGCGACCACCGAAAATCCCTTCTTCTCAGTGGTGGCGCCCTTGCTGTCTCGCTCGCAGGTGTTCGAGTTGAAACACCTTGATGATGACGATGTTGTCGTGCTTCTCAAGCGGGCGTTGGGCCATCCCGAACGCGGCATGAACGCTCTCGATATCGAAGTGGCTGACGCCGCACTGAAACACTTCGCCCGGTACGCCGAAGGCGATGCGCGCCGCGCGCTTAACGGACTTGAGGTGGCCATGCTGACCACCCCTCCTGAGGACGGCCGTGTGCACATCACGGCCGAGGTCGCGCAGGAGTCCATTCAACGTAAACTCATCCATTATGACGGCACGGGGGACCAGCATTACGATGCCGCCAGCGCCTTCATCAAAAGTATCCGCGGTACCGACCCCGATTCCGCGCTGTATTGGATGGCTTACATGTTCGAAGCGGGCGAGGACCCCCGCTTCATCGCGCGGCGCATATGCATCGCCGCCTCCGAGGACATCGGGAACGCCGATCCCCAGGCCTTGGTGGTTGCAACGGCTGCCTGGCAGGCCTGTGAGTTCATTGGATTGCCCGAAGCACGCATCATTCTTGCCCAAGCCGCCACCTATCTCGCTTGCGCTCCCAAGAGCAACGCTGCTTACAGAGGTATCGATGCCGCTCTCTCCGATGTTCGAGAGGGCAAGACCGTAGCGGTTCCAAAGTACCTGCAGGATGCCCACTATCCCGGCGCGAAGCGTCTCGGCGGGGGGGCGGGATATCAGTATGCGCACAATGGTGAGGACGCGTTTGTCGTGCAGGACTACGGCGTGCCGCGCTGGACCTACTACCAGCCAACGGATCGGGGAAGCGAGGCCCAGTTCAAAGAGCGCCTCGAAGAATTCGCCCGCCGCGAAGAACAGGACAAGAACGGCGGAAAGGAATCCCACGGCCGCGAATAGTCTTCCATGCGGTTTTTCGGCAACCTACGGTTGCGGTGCGCCTTTCCGAAACGTTACCCTGCGTTGGAAGGATAAATGTTAGAAAAAGCCACGGGAGAGTTTTCAGCATGCATTCCCATTCAGTAAATCGCCGCACGTTTTTGGGTACGACCGGCTTGGGGCTCGCCGCGCTTGCGGGGATTCGCAGTGCCACGGCACGGAATGGCGTTTCCCGCAAACCGAATATCCTATTGATCATGGCCGACGATGTCGGCTACGAGTGTATCGGAGTCAACGGAGGCGAATCCTATCAAACTCCGCGCATTGACGCCATGGCCGAAGAGGGCATGCGTTTTGAATACGCCTACAGCACCCCCAAATGCGTGCCGTCCCGCGTTACTCTGCTGACCGGACGCTACGCCCACCGTACGGGCTACACGTGGGGTAAGTTACCCGAGCCCGAGGTCACGGTTGCGCAATGCCTTCGCAAGGCGGGGTATGCAACCGCCGTGGCCGGCAAATGGCAACTCAACCTGATGAAAAACGATCCATCGTATCCCCACGAAAAGGGCTTTGACGAATACTGCTTGTGGGCGTGGCACGAAGGGCCGCGGTATTACTATCCCTGGATTTGGCAGAATGGCAAGCTCCTTAAAGAAGAGGTCAAAGACCGCTATGGGCCGGACGTCTACTGCGAGTTTCTCGTCGATTTTATGCGGCGCAACCGTGAACAGCCGTTTTTTGCATATTTCCCGATGACGCTCGCTCACTTCCCGAAAAAAGACGAACCGCCCGGCCCGGAGGGTCACAAGACCTACGGCGAAATGATCGCCTACATGGACCTTCTGGTGGGACGGCTTATCGATGCCCTCGATGAGATGGAACTGCGTGACAACACCCTGATCATTTTCACGGGCGACAATGGGTCGCCCCGCAGTGTGACCTCCCGATTCCGGGGTAAGGCCATCCGGGGAGGAAAGAGCTTGCTCACCGATGCGGGAACGCATGCGGCCTTCTACGCCAACTGGCTGGGCACCATTTCCCCGGGCAGCCGAACCAACGATCTCGTCGATTTCACCGATTTCATGCCCACCTTTGCTGAATTGGGCGGCGCGGACTTGCCCAAGGACCGCGTTATTGACGGGGTGTCTTTTGCGCCTCGCCTGTTACGCAACGAAACCAACGGACGCGAATGGGTGTTCACCGAATGGAAAGGGAAGTATTGGGCGCGGGATCGCCGTTGGAAACTCTATGGAAATGGCGCCTTTTTCGATATGCGCGCGGACCCCGAAGAAAATCACCCGCTTTTCGACGAGGACCTTTCGGACGAAGCGAAACAAGCCCGTGCCAAGCTGCACGACGCTATTAAATCGGTAGAGGTTGAGGCCGCCCTGGCTGCCCATTCGAAGTAAGCGAAAAGCAGGGACTGACCCAGCGGTTTGCGCAGCAAAAGGGGATCTGTTCTGGGCGCTTTTCAATCTCCGGGTGTTTGCCCGATATCTTTTTCGAGAAACACATCGATGAGTTCCGGATCGAAATGCTTGGCCCGCTCCGCTTTCAGGTGATCGATTGCCTGTTCATGAGTCGCCTGTCCTGTACGGTAATGGCGCGGACTCGTCATCGCGCAGTAGACATCCAAAATCTTCATGATCCGGCCCAGTTTGGGGATGGCCTCTTTCTCGAGCCCCTGGGGATAGCCGGTTCCATCGTAGCACTCATGATGAGTAAGGATGGCGTCCGCCGTATCTTTGAGCGCATCCGTCTGATTCACCATTTCCGCGCCGAATTTCGGGTGGTCCTGTAGCAAGGCCCATTCGTCGTACGTCAGCATGTCTTTCTTGAAACGGATGTCTACAGGCACTTTCAGCATGCCGATGCCGCGAAGCAGCGCCGCGCGCGTGAGGGCCAGGTGTTCTTCCGCGGGGAGTTCCAGCGCTTCCGCGAACCGCGCGGCGTGTTCCTGCACACGCCTCGACGAACCCGGCGCCACGCCCTCCTGCGAATCCACCACATCGGCAATGAGATACAACAACTCATCGTACCGTTTTGCCAAGCCAATGGCCGCCTCGAGCACATCTTTCGGATTCTGTTTCGCCGTAGGTGCAACCAGGCCCACGGATGCGGGTGGAAGCGGCGAACCTGGTGCTACTTGCACAAACTGCGTCTCCGGATCCTTATCCGCCTTCGAGATTTTGCCAAAATACTTCTCGTCCGCCGTTACAACCGCGATACGTCGCAACATGGTGCCTTTTTCCTTCCCTGAGTTACATCCCCCTGTGCAGTACACCCATCCTACGATATACCTGTTTGATGAATCCAGTCCGAAGCCGGTGCCGCCCACCCAGGCCATGAAAGCACCTTCGCTTGTTACAGACGGTTTTCTTGACCGAGGCGCCCTACCTCGTCGTCTTGTGCCCTCGTTGGTCCCTTTCGTCCCTTGGTTTCATATCGAACAAATCTGCGAGATGGCGCCCAAGACTCCAAATCCGTAAACTACAAGCAAGCGACTGCCATCTTGGGGCAAAAGGAGCCGTCTATGACCAGTAGCACAAAGGCCGCCGCCAAATGACCTTCAACGAGAGAGTGAGCAGATATTTTATTGGCGTTGTGGCGTTGGCGGCGTTCGTATTGCTGCTCGCCGAGAATACGCCGTTTGGCGATGCCCATCAGCGGGTGTTCCGTATAGTAAACCTTGGCGTGTGGCTGGTGTTCGTTGCCGAGGTGCTCGTCCGTCTTTATATGAGCGCCGACAAGGCCGCCTATCTGCGCCGCTGCTGGCTCGACTTCATCGTTTTCATTCCTTTGATTCAATATATCCCGGGCGCGTACGAACCCAGCGTTTCCACGATAGTCCGTCAAGTGGTCATAGTGGTGATGCTCGTCTCGCGCATTCGGCGAGCGCGAAACCTGCTCGAGTTGCTGGGACTCAAGCCCGCGCAAGTGATGCTCTCGGGATTTATTGGCGCAATCGGTGTGGGGAGCGTTCTTTTGATGCTGCCGGTTGCCACCACGTCGGGCGAGCGTCTTCCCCTTATAGACGCTATATTCACGGCCACCTCGGCGGTCTGTGTTACCGGGCTTATTGTCCAGGATACCGCCACGTATTTCAGCACGTTCGGTCAAATGGTCATTCTCGCGCTCATTCAAGTTGGTGGATTGGGCATCATGACGTTCTCGGTAGCCCTCGCCGTGCTGCTGGGGAAACCAATGGACGTCGGCCAACGGAGTGTCCTCCGGGATGCTCTCGATAACGAAACCTTGGCGGGGGTGCGCAGTCTGATTCGCTTCATTGTGCTAATGACCGGTGGCTTTGAACTCGTCGGCGGGGTTCTTCTTTTCTTTTCGTGGCGCCATCATTTCGATTCGGTATGGGTTGCGGCATACCATTCCTTTTTTCATGCGGTTTCCGCATTTTGTAACGCTGGGTTTTCGACCTTTTCCGACAGCCTGATGAGCTTTCAAGCGAATAGCGGTGTAAACACCGTGGTTTGCACCCTAATCGTGTTTGGCGGACTCGGCTTTGTGGTCATACAAAGCCTGTTTGTGGCGATACGGAACCGGTTTCAACACAAACCTCGAAACAAATTACGTGTTCAGACGGCCGTCGTGCTTCGAGTAACGCTTTTACTCATCGTGGCGGGAACCGTATTCCTGTATCTTGTCGAGCGCTCAGGCTTGCTCGCCGGGATGTCGTCGGACCGGGCCGTGATGGGAGCAGTCTTTCAGTCCATAACGGCTCGAACGGCCGGATTCAATACGCTGGACATCGGACGGCTTTCATCGGCGGCGCTGTTTACGATCATCGTGCTCATGTTTATCGGGGCATCGCCGGGCTCGACGGGGGGCGGGATCAAAACAACGACCGTGGCCTGTCTTTGGGCCACCGTTACGGCTCGTCTTCGCAATCGTCCCCATGTCGAGATGCACCATCGCACCATCCCAACCGACATGGTCTACAAGGCGGTTGGGATGGTGCGATGGTGCATCTCGACATGGGGACGATTGCGAAGACGAGGCGTAACGGAGGGCCAAAGACAGTACAAGGCCGTGGGTTTGATCCCGCCCCCCGT
>JAWODE010000233.1:0-21581 GCA_046483455.1 Candidatus Hydrogenedentota bacterium
CGCGGCCAGACCGGCCACGGTGGCGCTGTGTCAGAGACGGGCGCAATGGTCCACGTGGTTGGTGCCGATGACCGCCCGAAGGAACTTTTGCATGAGATAGTTTTCCTCATTAGTAATCCGGGCGGAACACCAACCGCCGATTTTCTCAGGACCATGTTCTTCTTTGATCTCCCGGAGACGCCGGGCCACCAGATTCAGGGCCTCTTCCCAGGTGGCCTTGCGGAACTCCCCGTTTTCCTTGATCAAGGGGGTTTTCAGTCCTTCGACACGGTGCCGGGCGGCAAAGGCGCTAACCAGGCGACGGCGGCGGCGCGCCTGGGCGCCCAGACGTGGTTTGCCGGATGCGTGGGCAATGATGCGTTCGGTGAAATGCAACGGCGCAACATGACCGCCGAAGGTATCGATCTAACGTATCTGAAAGTCCATCCCACGGAGCCGACCGGCACGGCGGTTATCCTTGTGGCCGAAGAAGGGCAGAATTCGATTGTCGTTACCCCGGGGGCCAATAAGGAAATTACCCCCGAGGATATCGGCGGGATGACGGCCATTTTCCAAAGCATCGACGGCGTCCTGATGCAATTGGAAATCCCTTTGCAGACCGTTGAAGCAACGTTGGACATGGCGCGCAGCCATGGGGTGTTGTCCATCGTTGATGCAGGCGCCGCGCAGCAGGTGCCCAATGGGATCATCGAGAAAGCGGACATTATCTCGCCGAACGAAACCGAGGCCGAGGCTATCACAGGGGTGCCCGTCCAGTCGGTGGACGATGCGCGAAAAGCCGGGGCAATACTCCTCGAGCGCGGCGCCCGGCGCGCGGTCTTGAAGCTTGGCGCTATGGGCGCGTTGTATATTGACGACAAGGAGTGGATTCATGTACCCGCCTTTGCCATCACACCGGTGGACTCGACGGCGGCGGGCGATGCCTTTACGGCCGCCCTGGCGCTGGCATGGAAAGAACGGCGGCCCACCGACGCGATCAAGTTTGCGAACGCGGCGGGCGCTTGGGCCGCCACCGTTGCGGGTGCGCAGCCCAGCATGCCTACGCACGCGGTCGTCGAAGACTTTTTGAAAAAGCAAGGATAGAGATTCGTGGAACAAGAAATTCAGTATTCCGCCTCGGTCATGCATGCCAATTTGGCGTGTCTCGAGAAGGACTTCCGGGAGCTCGAGGCCGTCGGCTGCGACGAACTTCATTTTGATGTGATGGATGGGCTCTTCGTGCCTGATTTCACGCTCGGCTGCGACTTTATCAAAGCCGCGCGTTCGTGCTGTGGCTTACCGTGCAGCGCGCATCTCATGATTTCGCGCCCCGAGAAATACATCGAGCGCTTCGTCGAGGCGGGCTGCAGCAGCGTGACGGTGCACGTCGAGACCTGTGTTCACGCCCACCGGGTGCTGAATCAAATCCGCGACGCCGGGGCTTCGCCGGGCGTCGCGATCAACCCCGCCACGTCACTCACGAAGCTGGATTATCTCCTCGACCTGGTGGACCGCGTGCTGGTGATGACCGTCGACCCCGGCTATGCCGATGAGAGCATCATCAAGGGTGCTTTCGAGCGGGTGCGGATCATCAGTGAAAACATCCGTTACCGGAAATTGAAGGCACGCGTCGAGGTCGACGGTAACATCACTGTTCACGACGCTGCTCTGTTGGTCAACGCCGGCGCGTCCATTTTGGATTGCGGAACCTCGAGTATCTTTGATGGACGCAATCCCGGCGAGGCCCTGGTAGATTTTCGCGAGAAGGTGGAGATGGCGCGCAAGGTTGTTTAGGCGCCCGCTTTCATGTCTTGCGCAATCTGAAAAGACCGGGACTGGTCATCACCAGGAAGCTGCAGAACAATAGATTTACCACCACTTCGCGCGACCCCAACGCGGCCGCCAGGACCCCTGAATCGAATCCGCCCGCTTCGTACAGAAAAACGCCCGCGACAAGATGAGGCAATCCCGTGGGTCCGGGCGTAAACGGCAGCGCACCTACCACGCCCTGGGCGCATTTTGCTGCAGCTACCATGGCAAATGTCACCCCTTCTGCTCCGAAACTTCGGTACAGCAGAATATACGCGGCTAATTCAAGGAGGGCCGCGGCAATGGTCAGGAACCCCGCCACGGGCGTGATGGCCCGCAGCCGCAGCATTTCGTCGCTGAGTTTTGCCAGTCCGTCCAGTGCCTTGCGGGTGCGAGAGCCCTCGGAAGTCTTTGCCGCGAGCCCCTCGAACCACCGCCGCCGGGTGATTAAGGCCAGGGGCAGGATAATGAATACGATGAACGCCCCCGCCACTGCCGGGATGACGCTCGCGCTCGAGAACCGGAGCAGAAAGAATCCTGTCGCGCCGAAAGCGAGGGTTACCGTCATCTCGAGCAGCCTGTCCACCACGATCCATGCGCCAAGCCGGGAGCTTCGGTGGGCTTTGAACAGGAGCGGCGAGAGCTCGCCCACGCGCCCCGGGGAATAATTGCCCGCAAGTTTCGACAAAAAGTGAAGGCCGAAGGCATTTTGATTTTTCCCGAGGACGAAGCGCCATTTTACAGCACGCAGCCACATAGCCGCGGCATCCAGGGCGGCCATGGCGGCAAATAGCCATGGATTCATGTGTTTGAAGGCGGCGCGAATGTCTCCCCAGCCGACAAACCAGATTACTCCGGCCACTACCCCTGCGCCGATGAGCCACGCAAGGTACGAGAACAGGCGCCGCCGCTTTGGTTTGAAGGAGGGCGCACGAGGGGGCTCTTCAGAAAACGAGTTCACTTAAGAACTTCCAAACGGTAATAGATTTCGTCGAACCCGCAGAATTGGAACCGTTCCATAATCAATTGCCACACAGATGCCCCGTTAAACATCCAGTTAATGGGTAATTTGCTCAGCCACGGATAGCTGACCAGGTTGTGATGGAAGAACAGCAACCGCTGTTGCCGTACCCGAAACCGGGCTTTGATATAGCGCTCTCCGTTAAAAGGGGCCGCCTCATCGAAGAGGTCAAAGCTGCCCACGCCGAAGTATACATAGTGGGCCGGGTGTTTGAAGGCAAATATGCCCGAATAATGAGGGGCGTAAACCTCGATTTTCGCTTCCGGCATGCAGATGCGGTGAAGTTCTTCGAGGAAGCCGAAGTATCTGTTGCGCGGTACATGCTCGAGCACATTGTCCAGCATGACATGGCCCACGGCGTTGTCATGAAAGGGCAGCCCCTCGCGCATATCGAGATACATATCGGCTTTGACCGCACGGTTGATGTCCGCGTTCAGCCAGCCCTCACGATAGTCTCGACCGCATCCTAGATTGAGCTTCAACATGACCTTGGAAATGTCTCCAGGAACCGGTGTGTCCCCCTGCGTTCCGGCACTATAGGCAAGACCCCGCACCATTGCAAACAGCCAGGCCTGCGTGGGCAATAACAAAACGGGTCTGCCTGGGCGGTCTGATGATCGAACCAGGGTTTGTCGTTGCCGTTTTTCGTGTCTCTGATACACGGACCCGCTTTTGGTATAGTCATAACTGCTTTATCAAAGGAACGAGGAGAATCGCCATGACTGCTTCGTTGTTGCTCTGCTTGCCCCTTGCTCTTTGTGCCGCGGACGGCCGGGAGCCCAAGAGTGATGTCGGCAACTTTTATCCCATGCTCAAGGATTACGCCGACCGTTCGGAATTCCCCCTGTCGTACCTTTCAAAGGACGGACGAGACGGTGCCGTCTGGCGGAAACAGGGGCGCGCCAAAATGCATGAATTGCTGTCTTATAACCCTAAACTTGCCGATCCCGAGGCCAAAATCCTCGAAACCACAAAGAAGGACGGCTACACCCGCCACCTGGTCCGCTACCCTATCTCCGCGGATCGCACTACCGACGCCTTTCTGTTGATTCCCGATGGGCTCGGGAAACCTGCGCCCGCGGTCGTGGCCCTGCATTGTCACAGCGGGTTTTACTATTACGGAAAGGAGAAGATTGCGGAATCGGAAGAACCGGTGAAAGCGCTCCAGGAGCTCATCAACAGCACCTACGGGGGACGTCCCTTCGCCGACGAACTCGCACGGCGCGGTTTTGTTGTCCTTGTGCCCGACGCGTTTTACTTCGGGGTACAGCGGCTCGACGTCGATCAGGTTCCAAGCCGGTTCAGCGTGCCGTTACGGGACCACGAACCGGGGAGCAACGCCTATGTGCAACGATTCAATTCCGTCGCCGCCCGCCACGAAGAGCTGATGGCCAAAACTATCTTCACCGCGGGCGCTACGTGGCCGGGCATCCTCTTTCAGGGCGACCGCGCCAGCGTGGATTATCTGCTGACGCGTCCCGAGGTGGACCCCGAAAACATCGGCTGTATTGGGTTATCTATCGGAGGCTTTCGCAGCGCTCATTTGTTCGGGCTGGATGCGCGTATCAAGTGCGCCGTCGTCGCGGGCTGGATGACGACCTACGAGGCCCTTCTCTACGACCATCTTCATTCGCACACCTGGATGGTGTATATTCCCCGTCAACACAACTTTCTGGACCTGCCCGACGTTGCTACACTCAACGCGCCCAATCCGCTTATGGTGATCAACTGTCTAAAAGACTCTCTTTTCACGCTGGAAGGCATGAAAGCTGCCGAAGAGAAGATCGGCGCCGTATACGAACAGATGAACGCCGGGGATAAGTTCAAATGCAACTACTACGACAAACCTCATTCCCTCAGAATCCCTGCCCAGAACGATGCCATCGCCTGGCTGGAAAAATGGCTGAAAGAGGAGCCTGGATAACGTCTGTTAATAGAAGAAAGAAGTCACATTTTCTCACATGCAATGCCGTGCAATGAGGACTATCTCTTCCCCGCCCGCCCTCAGAAGGGGGAATTGTCCCGCGCCTTGCACATTCGCTATCATTTGAATGCATCGGGTTCAAAATTGGATACAAGCAAGCATTTCTCCGAAAAGAGTGGGGGAACACCGTGAAAATCGATAATCGTCTGACACCAAAAGCCCTCGACAAATCCCTTGAACGGTTTTTTGAACTGGCCGGCAAGAAAATTTATGCCCTAAACAAGGCTTGGGACCCTGCAAAGGGGTCGCCCGTCTTCACGCGGCACGGCAAATACACTACCCGGGGATGGACCGAATGGACCCAGGGATTCCAGTTCGGGTGTCAAATCCTGCAATTCGACGGGACGGATGACGACGCCTGTTTCGCTTTGGGCCGCGAGAACACCATTCGCTACATGGCACCGCACGTCAGCCATGTCGGCGTCCACGACCATGGGTTCAACAACCTGTCGACCTATGGGAATCTGCGCCGTCTCGCGATAGAGGGCCGTACCGCCGAAACTCCCGATTCGATTCTTTTTTACGAAATGGCGCTGAAAGCTTCGGGAGCGGTCCAAGCGGCGCGATGGACCCCCATCCACGATGGGACCGGCTTTATTCACTCGTTTAATGGTCCCCATTCACTCTTCAGCGACACGATTCGGTCGGTGCGGGCGTTGATGGTCGCGCACAAGCTCGGGCACTATCTAATGGCGGAAAACGATACGCGTATTTCGCTTTTGAAGCGCGGCATCGAACACGCCATGGCCACCGCCCGCTACAATGTCTATTATGGCAAAGGCCGCGACATCTACGACGTGCGCGGGCGGGTCGTGCACGAGAGTATTTTTGATACCAAGGACGGCAACTACCGGTGTCCGAGTACCCAGCAGGGCTATTCGCCTTTCTCGACTTGGACCCGCGGTCTCGCCTGGGTCGTGCTCGGGTTTGCGGAAGAACTCGAGTGCCTTTACACCATTAAAGACGGTGCATTGGACGCTCTCGGGGGCGACAAAGTCATCTATGAAACGATGCTCAACGCCGCCACCGCCACGGCGGACTTCTACATCGCCAACACCCCCATTGACGGCGTGCCCTATTGGGACACCGGCGCGCCGGGGTTGGTCAACATGCCCAAGCACCTCAAGGAACGCTCGAAACCGGACAACCCGTACGAACCGGTGGACAGTTCAGCCGCGGCCATTGCGGCGCAGGGGCTCTTGCGCCTCGGGCATGTCTTGGGTATCGAGGGCAAGGGCAAAAAGTATTATCAGGCAGGGTTGACCGTCGCGAGGACGCTCTTTGCACCACCTTACCTGTCCGAGAGCCTTAAACACCACGGACTGATTCTACATTCGGTCTACCATCGTCCGAACGGATGGGATTACATTCCGCGCGGGAAGAAGGTGCCCTTCGGGGAGTCGTCCATGTGGGGCGACTACCACGCCATGGAACTCGCCGTCTACCTCCAGCGCGAAAACAAGGGCGGGCCGTATCTGACGTTTTTTGCCTAGCTCAAGTGAGGCGGTGCAAGAACGTCGTGGGCCGGCGCGGAAGGCAAGAACACGGAAATACACCGACAGACACGGATGCGACAGGCGAGATGAAACCACAACAGGAAAGGATTCTGCAATGAAAACCCACACTCTGGGCATCATCATGAACGGCGTCACGGGGCGTATGGGAACGAATCAGCACCTGGTACGATCGATACTGGCGATCCGCGCGCAAGGCGGCGTGAAGATCGGCACGGACGAGACAATCATGCCGGAGCCTATGCTGATCGGGCGCAACCCCACCAAGCTCGAGAATCTGTCGGAGACGTACGGCGGGCTGCCGTGGTCCACGGACCTCGACGCCGCCTTATCGGACAGCAAGTACACCGTCTACTTTGACGCCCAAACCACGCTACGGCGCTACGAGTGCGTAACACAGGCCATCGACGCAGGCAAACACATTTACTGCGAAAAACCGACGGCGACGAATTCGAAGGAGGCGTACGACCTCTACAAACGTGCCGAGAAAGCCGGTGTCAAACACGGCGTGGTGCAGGACAAACTCTGGCTGCCGGGCTTTCTTAAGATGAAGTATCTCCTCGATACCGATTTCTTCGGGGAAATCCTGGCCGTGCGCGGCGAATTCGGCTACTGGGTGTTCACGGGCGAGGACCAGCCCATGCAGCGGCCGTCGTGGAACTATCGCAAAGCCGAGGGCGGCGGTATCATCGTCGACATGTTGTGCCACTGGCGCTACCTCGTCGACAACCTCTTTGGCAACATCACGTCGGTGACGTGCACCGGGGCGACCCATGTCAAGAAGCGCTGGGACGAAAACGGCAAGCCCTTCGAATGCGATACGGATGATGCGGCGTATGCCACGTTCATTACTGACCGCGATATCATCTGCCACTTCAATTCGTCATGGTGTACGCGGGTACGGCGCGACGACCTGTTGACGGTCCACGTGGACGGCACGAAAGGCTCGGCCGTGGCGGGGCTGCGCGAATGTTACGTGCAGCCGCAAGCGGCGACGCCGAAACCGGTCTGGAATCCCGATATCCCCAGTCCCATCGACTATTACGAAAACTGGATGCAGATGCCCACTAACCAGGAATACGATAATGCGTTTAAGGCCGAGTGGGAGCTGTTTCTGCGGCATCTGGTTACGGAGGAACCTTTCCCGTGGAATCTCAAGGAAGGGGCGAAGGGTGTGCAACTTGCGGAACTCGGCCACCAGTCGTGGCAGGAGCGCCGCTGGGTGGATGTGTCGGAACTGGACTAGCCGCCAACAGGGAAGTTCGGATTGGAGACCCGCGGTCGTGAGTGTGGGGTGGTCAAGACCGCTCCACAGCAGACTTGGGATCGGCGTGGTCAGCCGCCTACGTCACGCGGTCCGCGTGACTTCGGCGAGCCAAGGAAGACCACGCCACAGTAAGGGAGCTTGTTGAAATGACCGATAAACTAACCGATTTTTCGCGGCTGTGCATTCATACCGTCACGACCAAACCCTGGGGGCTGGCGGAATGCCTGGACAAGTACCAAAAAGCGGGGGTGGCCGGCGTGACCGTCTGGCGGCAATGGCTCGAACCGCGGGGGCTGGATGAATCCGCCCGTATGCTTAAAGATTCAGGATTGCGCGTGACGAGCCTGTGCCGGGGCGGATTCTTTCCCGCCACGACGGACGAAGGCCGCCGGAAGGCGCTCGACGACAATCGCCGCGCCATCGAGGAGGCCCATGCCATTGGCGCACCCCTGATTGTGCTGGTCTGCGGGGCGGTACCCGGTATGCCCCTCGCGGAAGGCCGCAAACAAATTATGGAAGGCATTGCGGCGGTGCTGCCCGACGCCAAAGCCGCCGGGGTCAAGCTGTCCATTGAACCGTTGCATCCCATGTTCTCGGACGCGCGCTCGGCCGTGAACACCCTCACCGACGCCAACGACATGGTGGCGAAACTCGATGACGATCACGTGGGCGTGACGGTCGATGTGTATCATGTGTGGTGGGACGCCCGTCTCGAAGCGGAAATTCGCCGGGCCGGAAAGACCATCCTCTCGTTTCATGTCTGCGATTGGCGCACGCCGACGCGGGACCTGCTCAACGACCGCGGCCTGATGGGTGAAGGCTGCATCGATCTTCGGGGCATCCGGTCTTGGGTCGAAGACGCCGGGTTTAACGGCGACATCGAGGTCGAAATCTTCTCCGATGCTTGGTGGGCTACCGATCAGGACGTGTTTTTGCAAAAAATCACGGACGCTTATCTCGAACATTGTTGAGGCAAGCGCCGAAAATCGGACGGGAGTGGAATCCCCCCGTTATCCTTTCACGACCGTGAGTTGGATGTTTGTGGCGCCGTTTTCGCCGGCGAGGACCAGATTCATGTTGCGGTCGCCCTTCGAATATCCCAGCATGTGCATTGCGGCGCCCTGGCTCATCTCGGATGCCTGTGTCCACCCGTTCGATTCAGCCTGTTTCTTGTAGAACTCCGCGATTTTGGCCACGGAGTCCTGCGATTGGGCCGTAATACTGAACGCACCGCTTGCGGAATCCTGTTGCACCGCCATAACCTTCATTTTTTCGTACAACGGCACATCCTTGGGGAAATCGTCCGGGATTTTGGCGGCCGCGCCGGCCGTCATGGTCGCCGTGCCGTCTTCGGATGTTACGGTGGCCGATTCCCCATCGATGCTGACGTCAACAGTTCCGCCGTCCTTGTCGTTACCGCGGATTTTCATACTTCCCGAGGACATATCCACGTCGACATCCGCTCCCTCGGCCTGGGCGGCCTGTTCGACCATCTTTTCGGCGAGCGCCTCAGCGGCGTCTTCCTCGGCTGATTTTCCTCCACACCCCACTAGAACCGCGATCACAACGCATCCCGCAAAAAGCTTGACGTAGTCCATGAATTTCCCTCCCTGCTTTGTTCGCCCCAAAAACTTGGATGGAGCATAGCACGCCCTCTACGCAGCGGGCAACAGGGGAAAAGAATTTCCCGGGCGCTGCTTATTCGTGCCGAGCGAGCCAAGCTTTGGCTTCTTTGTCGGTCGGCACGTGGGTCGAATCTTCCGTCAAGCAGATCACATCCAGGCGGGGGTTGGCTTGCGGATCGCCGGGTCCCTCGCGGGCGTAAATGCGGAAGGTGAATGGTCCGGCTTCGAGCCGCCGGGTAAGCGGCCGGCCCGGCGGCACGGCCGTCGAGCCGCTCCCGCGGCCCGTCCAATGCCAGTGCTCTCCATTTACACCGCAATTGCCCAGGACTTGTCCGTCTCCATTGGCGAGGGTGACTTCTTCGCCGGGCACCACGAATCCGAAGGAATCGTCGGAGTCCCGAGGATAGCGGACCCGTCCCCAGATGGCCCAAAGGCCGTCGTGGGGAATATCGACGGTGTATTCGGCGTACCATTGCCGCGCGGGCGCGATGCTGGGCTGTCCCGTTGCGACGAGCACATCGCCGAAGGCCTCGGGTTCGGTGATGCCAACCTGGGAGCCCAGCGCCATTTCCCCGACAAGCCGTTCGAAATCAGCGGCCTGCAACCACACTTTCGCCGGCTCGCGCAAACGCAGTTCGCCGGCTTTGAGAACCGCACGGAGTTGTTGCGGCGCCATCTCGGGACATAGCAGGGTGGTGCGTGTTGCATCCATCGGAATAAGGAGCCGCCGGCCGTCTCTTTCCATTGGCAGGGGCTCGCCAGAAAAAGTGAGAAGCTGGACCGCTTTGGGGTCCAGTTCGACGCTGAGATGGCCTTCGTGAAGCGCATGCCACATGGTCGCTACGCTGCCGTTCTTGAATGCGCCGACAAAGGCACGCAACTCACGCGTATCGGCAATGTCTTTAACGCGCTCGATTTCCACCCACGTATTGTGACCGTCCACCCGTATAAGGGCGAAGTCTTTGCCCAACTCTTGCAACTTTGATCGTATTTTCACAGGCACCGAGCGCTGCATGCGCATGGTCTCGTATTCGCGGACGATGTTCAGGATTTCCGCCGAAAGCGGATGCGCTTCCACTCGGTCGAAACTGGTTTGCAGTGAGATGGGAACGTCGTACCCCAGCGATTTGCACATGAGGTACTCGATCTCGTCGAGTTGCAGGCCGTCATATTCGACGTGCAGCCGGAGTTCATTGGGCGCGACCAGTTCGCCGGTCATGACGGTGTTTTCGCGGCTCGGCAGCTCGACCGGGCCTTCGTCGCAGCTCAGTTCGTGGTAACGCTTGGCCTCCTGGTCGCTGACCGTCACGGTGTAGGTACGGGCGCCGCGTGGCCAGATGCCAAACCACCCTAATTCGCCGGGCATCATGTCCTGCCGTACCGACAGCATGTACCGCACCGAGCGGTCTATGTGCTCCTTTACCGTGGGCCATTCGGTGGGCGCTCTGCCGCCGATAATGGCGCCGCCCAACGTGTTCAAATACTGGTCCACGGTCGAACTGCGGGCGAACGAATGCCATACGAGGTGAGTCATGATCGTGCCCATGTGGATAATCGGCCGTTTGGTGAAGCGTTTGACGACCTGCTCCTGGAAATTCGCCGTATAGTAGTGGGACCGCCGCCGGTCGACGTCTTCACCGCCGTCAAAATAGACCATATCGAAGCCGCAATCGTTGAAGAGCCCTGCCAGGCGGTCGGCCACTTCGTCCATCAAATCGGTTTCCTGATCGATGACGTAGCCGTTGATGCAGCCGTCGACGCAGACGTGATAGGCCTCAGCACCGGCTGGGTGCGCTGCAGCGGTGCTGTTCCACGCTCCCCGTTTGCACCCTTCGAAGGTGTTCCACTCACCCTCAGGGCCGGTGGCTTCGTACTGGATAATCTCTTCGCCGATGATGACTTCCCGGTGTTTCTCGATACCGCCCTCCCAATAGCGATCGGCCACGGCGGAACTGCCGGGCCAGGATTCGAGACTGCCGGTAACCACGATTTTCGTCTGCTCGGCCGTTAAGGGGGCTTCGAGCGTGGTTTCGAGCGGGCCGTCGCCCGGCCGCCATGCGGCCGACACACCCCGGAGCAACCGGCTATCGGGAACGGGCGTTACGTAGGGGTCCCGCTTGGATACTTTCGAGGCGAACCCATGCATTCCTACCCGTATCCCATGTTCGTGAAGCTTCTCGACCACCGCCTTGAGTCCGTCCTGTCCGTTGGGATAGCGATTCTCGTTGAAGAGGTAATGGCCGGGGCTTGTGCACCAGGCGCCTGACGACAGCATCACCTGGCGGATGCCCGCGCGCCGGCTGTACTCGATAACACGCTCGACGTCGTCTTCCCCGAACGAGAGAAACCAATAGGACCCCCGCACCAGGTCGGTGTCTTTTACCGGCGTACCGTCGCTGTCTTCGTTTGTAAGCAGACCAAAGGCATGCGAAGCCTCACGGGCAATCGCTTTGAATTTGGATGTCGGGCTGACGATGATCGCGATGGCGGCATTTTCGAGAGGGGGACCGGGGGCATCCTGCGTCGTGGCCCGCAGCACAGCGTGGCCGCCCGTTCGCGCCCGGCACGCGGCCTGGCGGGTCGCCGCCATCATGCACACGGTGGTCTGCTCATCCCACGCCGCGTTGAGCCGGGTGCCGACATTCTCGGTGATGGACACGGGCACTTGCAGTAGCGTCATGCTGTCAGGGCGAGTTCCCGCGATGGAGTCCAGGCGGAACACAATCCACTGTTTGGTCTCTTCGAGAGTGTAGCCAAGCACCGTATCCGTATTCGCGAAGGTAACGGTGAGGGTGTCGCCTTCCAGGCTTGCACCGGCAGCCGGGAAGCGGTCGCCGCCGTGGCGTATTTCGGCCAAAGGCAGCGACACATCCTCCGGCACCAGTTCACGGCCCGTTGTCTTGTCGACCAGGGACTGCCAATGGGCGTTTTCGCCAAGGATCAATTGTGCCTGAGGGTTGTCGATGATTGTGGCGGCGGGCGCCTGCACCGCGGCCAGTGCGCATGCCCATGCAAGCACACCGATAAAACATGTGAGGCGTGTAGGGTTCATTATGCCTTGTGTCTGCCGGTTAGGCGAGGCGAAAGAGGTGCACACCGGGCCGAATCCGCTGCGTTCAGCTGGCTCTCCGCCATCGACAAACCTTTTGATGAGAGCGAAGGTATCGTGAAAAAATTTCAAGGAACCTCCTACCTGGCGGTTTCAAAGGTGATGCGCCAGGCAACCGCCGCCGTTTCTGGCGAATCCAGCGTTACGCGCAGATGGCGGCCGTCTTGCATGAAACCCGTTGCCACATTGTGCGCGTCGGTCTCGATCCGGCTCACCGACCACGTAGCGACGGGCGGCAGGACGATGCGCAGTTCGTAGGGGTCTCCCCCAACCACGCGACTTGTTCCCGATAGCGTTTTTGAATCGGCATCCCAAGCCTCGTCTCGCAAGTCGACGATTCCCTGCGAAATATGTCGGCTCGTGCTGATCGTCCGCGGATGGTCCGGGGCAGGGGCAACGGCGATAATGCGGCACGAACCGGCCGGGACCTCGAGTTGCAGGACGTCGGAGAAGGGCTCGATGAACTCATTTCCCCAGAAATCGAAACCCACATAACGCTCGGCCTTCGGTAAACCGACCTTTTCTACCGCACACGCGATGACGGCAGGGTTCTCTTCGTCCCAATTGAACAGGCCGACGACATCCCGCCTGGGCGCGGTGCGCTCGTCGGTCAGCAGCCAGATCGCGGGCAGTTCACGCTCGAACAGGTCCACGGGCCGGGCACGGAGCCCATGGTTCGGTAAAATGCGCTTCAGGATGGCGAGGCGCTCGGCGGGCAGCCCCGGCAGCCAATCGGTCGCAACGGTCAATTGGCCGCTTAAGGCCACCCATGAGCAAATCAACTGGGCGTGCTCGATGGGCATGGACTTGCGCACGTAGACCGGATCGGGGTCGTTGTACCAAACCCGGCCATGGAAGAAATAGCGGTTGCTGCCGTGCCAGGGTCCCGCGCGCAGACCGTTCCAGTCCGAGCCGTTGTCGGGGCCAATCCGCATGGCATCGACGAGGCCGAAGCTGGCTCCGAGGGTCCGCATGTTTTGCGAGACGTTGCACCCCAGGATAAATGTGTTGCTGCCCGCCGCGTCGCGCACCGTGCGCAACCCCCGGCGATACGCTTCGACGGGGGTTGCGCTCTCGTCATGGAAAACCGCTTCGCCCAAGTCATCTTCTTTGTAGGGATCGTTGACGTAGAGCTGCTCGATAGCGAGACCGGAAAAAAGGGCGTCCAGCTTGAGATAGTTATAGCCCCAGTCATTCGCAATTCGGTCGACGCTGTCATGGAGAAAGTCCCGCGCCTCGGGATGGGTCATATCGAGACTCCACCCAGACCAGTACGCATAATAAAGGCTGCCATCGGACCGTTTGACGAACCAGTCGTGGTGGTTTCTCAGGGGAGCGGCTGTGGGGTCCCACGCGAAAGGCATGAGCCAGAGCCCCGGCGTCAACCCCAATTGGGAAAGCCGTTCGGCCACCGGTTGCATGCCACCCTGGTAGGGTCCTTGCGGCGCGTGGGTGGTGAAATCCGCATGGGGGCCCCACCACCAGATGTGGTCCTGCTGGAGGGGTAAATCGTCCCGCTTGCCCAGGTATTTCGCCGTATGATCGCCCAAGTCGAGTTCCCGCGATTGCCGGGGTGGTCCCTGCCAGCGATCATCAATCTGGATAAAGTCGAATCCGAAAGGTTTCAGATTTTCCGCGGTGAATTCTGCCAGCTCGATAATGTGCTGTTCATCCGAGGCGCCGCCGTGGGGGTTCGAGTACCAGGTGCAGTACCCCGAAGGAATGGGAGGGAGGGCAATCCTATAGTAGTTCGCGACAAGGTCCGCATACCCTTCCAAACCCAACCGCGCATCGTCAAAGTATCCGAGTACCAGCACTTCGGAATCGCCCCCCGTTTTCAAATCGCCGTAATCCACCCGGGCGCGCAGCACGGCCTCTCCGTCTTCGGTATCTGAAAAAACTACGCCGCTCCCGCGATTGTGGGTTACCCATCCTGCCACGATGCCCGCGCGCGTGTCAGGCTTGGCGACCGCCAGGAACGAGTAGCTGCCTGGATGTTCGCCGGGGGCCGTGAGCCCTGCCGTGCCCAGTGCTTTAAGCGATGTTGCCGGCGCAAAACTCAGCTTGGCTTCGACAAGGTTCAGGTACTCTATTGGGGTTTCCGGCGACGCCGCGATTGTGCGTTGTATAAAGACGAAGCGGTTGCCTGAAAACAACGTAATCCGGCACCGTTCCCCTGAGGATTGTGTGATTTCCAGCCCGTTTCCTGCTCCGAAAGCGGGCGTATCCAGCTGAAACGGCGCGCACGGCCCTCCTCCGCCGTCCAGGACCGCACCTTCGACCACCACCTGCCCGGACGCCTTATCTAGAAGCGAAAAACGTCCTTCGTTGGCGCTTACGCGCACTTCGACATGCTCGTTTTCGAGAAGATGCACGTCGGCATCATTCACCTGGCTCAGTACGCATAACGCCGGGATCAAAGTCCATAACATTTCATTTCCTCCAGCATAAGAACACGTTGCCGGTCCTCAGAACGTGCAGTTGGGTTTAAGGATATCCGCCAGGGCCAGCCCGACGAAGCCACTCGTCCGCACGAGTTCCTTGACGCCGTAGGCTTTGCTGTTTTCCGGGTCCAGAAGGAAATTGCAGTATTGCTGCACGGCTTCGGCCACGGCCTCGTGCTTGCCGGTCCACGGATACGCCCAGGTGAGAAGCGTGACAGCGCGCGGGCTTCGTTGCTGGTCCGCGCTGCGTAGTTTTCCCCACGACCCGTCCGGATTCTGTCCATCAAGCATCCACTGGACGCTGGCCTCGAGGTTCTGGCGCATCTTTTGGCTCACTGACGCATCCCCAAGGAGGAGGTCCGCCGCAATAAACGCCTCGGTACAATACGACATGGTATCGAGCGGCCAGGAATCGAGGGTATTCCCGGCCAGGGTATAGGGAATCTCACCGTCGGGTTGGCGCGTCTCGAGCAACCACTTCACTGCCCCTGCGGCCACTTCTCGGTATTCCGGCGTGTTTGTGACGGCATACAGCTCGGACATAAATGCGCCCCCACTCGTGGCCGTCGCGATCGTATACGGCTCGACGCTCAATTTGCCGCGATAGTAGCCGCATCCCAGGGCGCCGGCGTCTTCGCCCTCGCGAATCACCCACGTGTCGGTGGCTTTGCGGCCCAAACCCTGCGGGTCCCCGGCGCACCCGTCGATGATGAACCGCGCCATGCGTTCCATGGCCGCGCGATAGACTTCTTGACGGTCCGCACCGGCCTCCCTGGAAATTACCGTTAAGGCGTGGGCGGCTGTGCCCGCGTCGCCGAAATAGATGTTGCCTTGCGGACCACAATCCGGCCAGAATCCCGCTTCATCGCCCTTCGAGGTCTTGGTCCGCTGCTGAATCGAACAAAAGGTATCGCACCATCGCAACGCTTCAGCGAGATGCGCGCGGTTGCCCGTGATGCGGTACGAGGCCATCAGAACCCGCGCGAAATTGCCGTTGATGAAGATCGAGGTCGCTGTGTCCTCCGTGCCTTTCAGATGGTTGCTGCCGACGTCCAGGCCCATGATCCACGTGCAGAGGTCGTTGAAGTACGCCTGGATCGGTTTCCGCATGGCATCGGGAATTACGTCGCCCCGTTGGCCACGGGGTGTTTGCGCTCGCCCTAAACGCAATGTCATGGCCGTCGCGGCGCCTGCCGCTGTCTTCAGGAAATGCCGTCTGTTCATTTCAACTCCTTTCTTTTCCGTGAATAGGATAACAAGACGGGGAGCTTTGTGGCAGTTTCCACCTCTATGGAGACCAGTCCTTTCACGAGTCAAATGAGACCGATGGACCGGAGAGGGCCGATATGGTAGGTAGGGCCGGCGTGCTCCGTGGCGCGTTGTGAGCAAGAAAAGACTACCTTGAGGCCAACTCAGGCGGTGTTCGCGGCCTGAAGGTCGACGCCTCGGGTCGACACATCCGGGAAACGAAGGCGGAGTTCGGCAAGCCGATCAGCAAACCACTGGGCGGAATGAGGCGGTTCGGCAAGCCGCGAATCTCGCAGCACAATTTCTTTATCTTGGCGGAACTGCTGCAGCACGTACCGCTCGGCGCCATGGATGATCTCCGCGATTCCCGCGATATCCTCCGGCTGGAAATAAGGCAACACCGTGGTGCGGAATTCGTAGGGTATCGTCCCCTCGATCAGGCAGCGAATCGTTGCCCGGACGGCGTCCAGATTAACGGGCGCGCCACAGACGTCCTCATAGCGATTCCACGGCGCTTTAACATCCATCGCGACATAGTCCAGGAGACCTTCGGCTATGAGGTGCTTCACTACCTCGGGCCGTGTTCCGTTGGTATCGAGTTTTACCCCAAACCCGAGCTCTCGGACCGCACGAATGAAGTCTTCGAGGCCTCGCTGGATGGTGGGTTCGCCCCCCGTAATGACCAGACCGTCCAGGAATCCTTGGCGGCGTTTCAGGGTTGCCAGCACCTCTTCCACGGCGAAACCGGCGTTCGTGGGGTTGCCCAACAAAATGCGGTTGTGGCAGAAGGCGCAATTCATGGTGCAGCCGGGAGTAAAAACGACGGCCGAGACGCATCCCGGCCAGTCTACCGTGGACAACTTATCGAAGCCGGCAATGTTCACGCCACGTTCCCCACTTCCGAGGACGCGGCGTCTACTGGCGCCGCCTCTGCCTCTTCAGTTGCTTGCCGGGGCATTCTGAATTTGCGGCGATCGAAGTATTCCTGTTTTTTGCCTTCGTTGTAATTGTCGACGGGCCGCAAATATCCGGTAACCCGCGACCAGACCTCGGTCTCGGCGCCGCATTCCGGGCACCGAAAGTGTTCGCCGCGGATATAGCCGTGCTCCTGGCAAATGCTGAATGTTGGCGTCAAGGAAAGATAGGGCAGCTTGAAACGCTCGAAGGCCCGGCTGACCAGGCGCTTGCATACCTCGATATCCTCGATGCTCTCGCCCAGATACGCGTGCAACACCGTGCCACCGGTATACATGGACTGCAATTCGTCTTGACGGTCAAGGGCCTCGAAGAGATCGTCGGTGTAATCCACCGGCAACTGGGTCGAATTGGTGTAATAGGGGCTGCCCTCCCCCGCGGCGATGATATCGGGATACCGCGCTTTGTCGAGTTTGGCCAGCCGGTACGCCGTTCCCTCGGCGGGTGTTGCCTCGAGGTTGTACACATGCCCGGTTTCGCTCTGAATCTCGACCAGCAACGCCCGTATGTAATCGAGTATCTCGATGGCAAGCTGTTGGCCCTCCGGAGACCCGATATCCTTCCCCACGAAATTCAGAAGGGCTTCGTTCATGCCCAACACGCCGATGGTGCTGAAATGATTGTGCCAATATTCGCCCGTGCGCTCTTTTATCATCTCGAGATAGTGGGCCGAATACGGATACAGGCCCAGTTCGGTTTGCTGCTCGACGATCTTCCGCTTGATCTCGAGCGACGTCTTGCCGATTTGAACCAGTCGCCACAGGCGGCTCTTGAATTCATCCACCGTCGAAGCCAGATAGCCGATGCGGGGCAGGTTGATCGTGAAAACGCCCACCGAACCGGTCAGCGGATTGCTCCCGAACAGACCGCCGCCGCGCCGCCGCAGTTCCGAGGTATCGAGACGCAAACGGCAGCACATCGATACGGCGTCTTCGGGCGATAACTCCGAGTTGACGTAGTTGGCGAAATAGGGGATCCCGTATTTCGCCGTAATCCGCATGAAGGCGTTTACGGCGGGCGAATCCCAGTCAAAATCCCTTGTAATATTGATGGTCGGAATGGGAAACGTAAACACCCGCCCTTTGGCATCGCCTTCTTCCATCACCTCGCAGAACGCCTGGTTCAACACATCCATCTCGGCCTGAAAATCGCCATACGTGTCGTCCGTCACTTCGCCACCGATGATGACGGCCTGGTCCTTTAACGTCTTCGGCACCGTGAGGTCGAAGGTCAGATTCGAAAACGGGCACTGAAATCCCACGCGCGTGGGCACATTGATGTTGAAAATGAATTCCTGCAGGCATTGTTTCACTTGGTGGTACGTCAACCCATCGTGCCGGATGAACGGAGCGCAGTAGGTGTCGAAACTGGACCACGCCTGGGCACCGGCGGATTCGCCTTGCGTGGTGAAGGTCGAATTCACGATCTGCCCCAGAAACGAACGCAGATGCTTGGCCGGACGGCTTTCCACCTTCCCGGGCACGCCGCCAAATCCCATCATGAGCAGTTGACGGAGGTCCCACCCCGCGCAGTAGGTGCCCAGCCACCCCAAGTCGTGAATGTGGGCGTCGCCGTTCTCGTGCACTTCGCGCACCTCCGCGGGGTACACTTCATGCAGCCAGTAATTTTTCGTGAAAAACTCGCGCACATAGTTGTTCAGGCCGTTTACGCTTTTCTGCATGTTGGCGTTTTCTTTGATACGCCAGTCACGGTCGCCCAGATAATCGGAGAACATGTCGATCGTCGCCCCAATCAGCGCATTCAGGTTGCGCGCTCCGGCCCGCTTTTCGCGATAGAGGATGTACGCCTTGGCGGTACGGGCATGCCCGTTCTCGATGAGTATCTTCTCGACAAGGTCCTGGACGCTTTCGACATCCGGGAGGTTCCCGTTGAACCGGGCCTTTGCGGTCCGCAAAACCTCGGCGCACAGTTGTTCCGCCCGGCCGAAATCGTCGCCCCCGCACGCCGATGCAGCTTTGAAGATCGCCCACGTGATCTTCTCGGGATGAAATTTCTCAATTCTGCCGTCGCGTTTACGAATGCGCTCAAACATCGATGCGTTCCTTTCCCCAAATGCCGCGGGACCCCATGTCAATGACCATTGCGATGAACCGTTTTGTGCCGAAAGACCCGCTCCCCGTCGAGTCAATCTGCTTCCCTCCAGACCTTCGCTGCCTATCTTCCGGCCAAGGCATCGTGTTTGGTGCCCGGTCGACTTTTCTTACCCTCGGAGCGAGGGAGTTTCCCCAATAATCACAGGCTGATCCGCGGATTCGAGCGCGCTCGCTGACGACTAAGCCATTCATGAATTTCGCATAATTCATATATCATTGCGTGGCCTGCGTCGACTCGATCTTTCTCTTTACATGCCTGATAAAACTGTCCGGATGGCGCGAAATACGGGTCACTGCCGCTACCATCTCCCCGCTATAAAACCACAGTATATAGCGGTGTTGCGCTCTTGTCAATACAAAATATAAGAGAAAATTCGGTTTTGATCGGGGTGCCGTTGCCCCCAATATCCCCATAACATACTGCAATTAATAAAATTACAATTTTTTAACGGACCTGTTTTTATTGATTTTATTGAATGTTAAAAATCTTAATAGGCTTCTATCGATTCTATCTGGCTGGTTAAGCACGCCCGCCATTGATAGAAATCCTGTCGCTTTTTGCCGACAAAACGCTCCGAAATGTGCTCGTCTGGCGCCCGACCGGGCAACTCGTCACGAAGGCGGAAGCATTGACTTTATCAACGCTCATTCGCTATCCCATACAGCACGAGAGTGGGACACGTACCAGGTCGCGCCGAATAGAACGACCGTGTTCCGTGTAGAATAGAGGGGCCGCGTGGGGGACTTTTGCCCAGAGTCCACACGCTGCCACCGTGTGTTCTTCAATCGCTTGATGATTTCGCAGGAGAAAGTAAGGACCTTTTTTGGACTGGTATTACATTCACGGAAACGAACAAGCCGGTCCCGTGCCGGACGCCACGCTTTCCGACTTGGCGATTCGCGGCGTGATCGGGTCCGATACCCTCCTCTGGCGCCCGGGAATGCAGGACTGGCAACCCGCCCGCCTCGCGGCGCCCGAACTGGTTGAAGCGGCCCTGTCCCCCGGCGGTTCCTCCGTCTATGGCGGCGCGGTGGTCGACGAGCACACCGGCCGATGTTCGGTATGCGGCGGCGTATACCCCGTCGAGGAGCTCATCCAGATAGGGCCGCACACGGTGTGCGCAGGATGTAAGCCGTTGTACGTGCACCGCCTTCGTGAGGGGGTGCCGTTTGCGGACACCACCCACGTTCAATTTGGGGGATTCTGGATTCGGTTCGTGGCGAAGGTCGTGGACGGCATCATTCTGGCGCCTGTGACCTTTGCGATACTCATATTCCTTTCCTTCGTAATCGAGACAAACACCCAAAGCGAGCAGTTCAACCCCTTGCTTGTTTTGGGCTCGCAGTTTTTGATGAACGGGCTTATTTGGGCAGTAGATATGGCTTACGTGACCTTCTTCGTGGGGCGTTTCGGGGCGACGCCGGGCAAAATGGCATGCCGGCTTCGAGTCGTGACCGGAACGATGGAGGAGATGACGTATCTGCGGGCCTTCGCGCGTTTCTGGGGCGAATTCGTTACGGGTATGACATTTGGGATAGGGTACATTATTGCGGCATTCGACAGCGAAAAGCGGGCCTTGCACGATTACATCTGCAATACGCGGGTTATTAGGGTTTAGCAAAAAGACACGATGACCGATACGCTAGTGACATGCCTTGAATGCGGCAGCCCTTTGCCGGAAGTTTCGGAAGTCGGCACGGGACCTCGCCGCTGTCCTCATTGCGGCGCGTATTACGAGTTGGCTGTATTCCCTGCCTTATACCGGGGCGTAGAGGCCGGCACGCCCGCTGAGGACGTGATGGTCGAAGGCGAGAGCAGTTGCTTATACCATCCGACGAAAAAGGCCGCCGTGGTATGCGACGAGTGCGGCGCTTTTTTATGTTCCTTGTGCGCTATTGATTATGAGGGAAGGTCCCTCTGCCCTAAATGCCTTACCCGGATGGAGTCGCAAGCCGGCCAGAGTCTTTTCCAGCCGGAAAGGACTCGCTACGATGTCGTCGCTTTTCATCTAGCCCTCTGGCCCTCAGTGTCTATCGTTTTGTGTTTGCCTTTTCTCCCACTGATCACCGCCCCGATTGTGTTATACCTCGTTGTCCGGTATTGGAAAGTGTCGCGTCTTCCCGATGGCAGCCGCAACACCAGGATGATTACGGCAGGTGTGATAGCGGCCCTAGAAGTGTTGTTGGGGTTTGGCTTGCTGGCGCTGTTCATCGTCGGGTTTGTCACAATGCTGATGGCATGAGAAGGACAGGAGTTTCATGAATCGACCGGCTGAACGAACATATCGCAGACTGGGCCCGGGCACCGATACCTGGCTGGGCCCCGATCATGTGCTGTATCTCAGCCGCCACGTCTTTTCCGAACGAGCGAAACGGTATCAATATACAGACATCCAGGCTTTGACCCTCCGGCAGACAAAGCAGTACGTCCGGGGGCACGTGGTCCTGCTTGTCCTTGCGGCTCTTTTTTCCTTGCCTTTTATTGCGGGATT
>JAWODE010000317.1:0-3287 GCA_046483455.1 Candidatus Hydrogenedentota bacterium
CGCCGGGCTTCGGGATCTCGGCCCAACAAGAGCTTGATGCCGCGAAGTTGACCCATGACCTGTGGGGAGGTGGGATCGAGGATGGCCACATCAAGACCCTGGCCGCGGCCAAGGGTCTTGACGATGATATTTTAAGAAGAGGACGCAATGATTCCACCTCATCAGGCATACCCGAAAACTCCCCGGCCGCCGCAACAAGCCCGGCTAACACCAAGAGCACCATACTTGTAACGCTTCGCATCATGAGCGTGAGGATAACGAATTGCAGCGGCTTTTTCCATAGAAACGCAGCTTATGCATGGTAACAACTCCGCCGCCGATCAGGAATTGGAGGGCGGGACTATTCGAGACTACAAATGCTTCACCGGGCTCCCCCAAAGGCAGCCTGATTCCCGGACATTATCAAAATATTGTATTTTCGCTTTTTCCTTGCATAGATATAGTGTCCATGTTAGTATTTGAACGATATATTGTATAGCGCCTCGTTTTGGGGAGAGATTTTCGCAAGATATTGTGGTCGTCGAGGGACGTGCGAAGGAGTGAGCATGAAATCACGCAGCATTCTCATCCGGTTGCCGGGGTATCCATTTTCGTTTGAAGCGCTTATGCCGGACCATCAACTGGCATTGACGGCAGCATGTTTGCAGGCAGAAGGACATCACACCATCATTCGTGATTTTGGAACCGTCGGGCTGGTGGACCGGTTGTTCCCGGAGGAGGTCAGAGAAACCGCAAACCAAATTGCGGACCGTCTTCTCGGTTCGGTTTCGCTAAGCCCACTTCAAGCCCTTCATACGTTGTGGCAGCTCCGCACGGTGGACCGCGCGTTTCAGGCACGTCAAGTAGCGTGCTGTGAAGAACTTGCGGAGAAAATGGCCCGGACCGAGCAGGTGGATTTTTTCGGTCTGAAAATCGACCGTTTCGATGACCTGCACAGTGCAATTCTCCTGGCGAAGCGTATACGTCAGCATAGCCCCGACGTGCGCTTGTTGGCTTTCGGGTCCGTTGCCGACCTGTACGGCCGGGAATTGATTAATACCACCACGGCCTTCGATTGCGTGTGCGTAGGGGACCCGGAAGTGGGCGTTACGGCGCTGGCAAACAACATCAAACATCGGGACCGATGGCCGTCGCTGCCAAACCTTATCCTGCCGGGCACGAGCCGGCCCTGCCACACCCAGCACGAGTTCGTGCGGAATCTGGACGCCTTGCCGGCCCCTGTCTATAACACGGAAGTTTATCGGGCCCTGCGCAACAACCGAAAGCTGAAACTGTTTCCGGTCGAAGAAAGCCGCGGCTGCGATAAGACATGCAACGACTGTCCCAAACCAAGCCGGGAGGAAGGGTTGCGTTTGTACTCCGCCGACCGCGTAAGCAGTCAAATACAGGACATCATCGCGACGCACGGCGTAGGCGCGTTTCGCATCGTAGGAACAGGCGCCTCGATAGCACATGCGAGCCACGTCACAAACGGTATTCAGGCAACCGGTCAAAAGATCGCCTATTCCCGGATGGCAGACCTTACCAGTGCCGATGCGGCTTTCTTCGCGGCATTAAGAAGGTCCGGCTGCGTCTCGCTCTCCTACCGCATCGGAAGCGGGAGCCAACGGCTCCTGCGGGATTACTTCGGGCAAGATGCCCGCATTTCGGGAATCGAAAACCTCCTGCAAAATTGCCGAGAAGCGGGGCTGACTGCCGTGGCGCGTTTTGTATACCCGACGCCGGCGGACGATCATCATACCCGTGCAGAGACGCTGCGTCTCATCGAACGGGCGTGTCCCCAAGCAGGGCTGGTCGAATTGCCGGAGGTTCTTCCGCGCTCTTCCTGGTACCAGCAACCCTGGCGCTACGGATTTGGCGTCTCGTTCGGGACGCGTCTGGACCCCTTGCTCCGCGCACGGTCCCGGTTCGGCACTCCCCCCGGCCGGTGGCGTTCGTTGCCGCACAGAATCGGGGGAATGACGGCGTCGCAGGTCATTCAAAGCCACGAGAGCATGATCCACGACATAGAATCCCTCGGGGTAGTCGGCTACATGCTCGAAGAGACGCCGCTTGTAGCGCATGTCCTAAGATGGCATACTAGTCTTGCGGATTTTAGAACCGAGGTGGCAAGGCGATTCTTGACGGGGGATGTTCACGGGATCGCACGTATGGTGAAAGACTTTAATGCGCATGCCGGCACGGGAGCAGCGCTTGAACCGAGTGCGCAGTTGCGAGCCGCCGTGGGCAACTGAGGAGACCATGCGCACGAACATCGTAATTACGGGAATAGGCGTCCTGGCCTGCAATGGGCTGGGGCGTCAGGCTTTTTGGGATGCCATCGCGAACGGCCGCTCCGGCATTCGAGAGATTGACCGGTTCGACGCTTCCGAACTGCCCTGCCAGATTGGGGGACAACTCTGGGATTTCAATCCCGACGATTTCATGAAAAAGAGCGTGGTGCGCACATGGTGCCGCCATGTACATCAAGCTGTTGCCAGCGCTCGCATGGCCGCCGAGGATGCCGAGCTGACAAGCGCGGGATACAACCCCGACCGTATCGCAACAGGCATTGGCACAAGCATCGGCGATCCGATCGAGGGCTACCGGGCCGCGAATGAAGCGTATGAAAGCGGAGGGTACAAGAAGATGCCCCGCCTGGCGTCGTCAAAATTTACCGGCCACTCGGCGACCGTCAACGTGACCCTCGATTTCGGGCTCAAAGGCCCTGCCATAACGATTTCGAGTGGCTGTTCCACCGGTCTCGATACGCTGGAATGGGGCGCGGAACAAATCCGTAAGCATCGGGCCGAAGCGGCCCTTGTGGGAGCTACCGAGTGCCCCATCTTCCCCATGTCTTACGCCTCGGGATGTTCGCTGGGAATTTTGTCGAAACGCAATGCGGAACCCGACAAAGCCATGCGACCTTTTGACCGCCACCGCGACGGGATTGTCTTGAGCGAAGCCGCGGTGGCCGTGGTTCTCGAACGTGAAGACCGTGCTAAAGCACGAGGCGCCCAAATCCTTGCCCGCATTCTGGGGTTCGGGTCGGCCGCCGAAGCGTTCAGTGCGTTGGCACTGGACCCCGAGGGCAAGGGCTTGGCCGAAGCCATCCGGAAAGCGCTGGACGATGCCGGCGCGACACCCGCCGACGTTGATCATATTCAGGCCCATGGCGTTTCGCTCGAGATGTATGACCGCAGCGAGGCGAATTCATACAAGCGCGCCCTTGGAGACCGTGCTTACCGAATTCCCATTTCGGCGGTGAAGTCCATGGCGGGGCAGCCCTATGCGGCGGGAGGGCTTCT
>JAWODE010000388.1:0-2841 GCA_046483455.1 Candidatus Hydrogenedentota bacterium
ACAGTAACTCCCCAGCATACGGCGGACGCACAATTTCTTTCTTGGGTTTGCCGCGTTTGATCTGATTTACGACTTTCTCAAGACGCTCGGACGATGCACCCGGTAGCGCTTCAAGACCGCCAATGCCATCATGGACAATATTGATCACGGCCGGCTCCGTGAGCAGAGGCATAAGCCATCGCTCGAGTTCGTTTTCGAGAATGCCCCCGAGCAAAAACTCCTCCGGAGGGGTCTGCCCCCCACTTTTCAAAAGACGAAGTATTTGTTGCGACTGTTCCGAAAACCGGTCCCATCCGGGCAGCCACGCGTCCAGGCTCTTTCCAACGCGGTCCGGGAGCAGCACTGTCAGCAAGAGTTTGTTCCCGTCGGTGCTGAACTCGACGTCTCCGCCGTGGACCTCGCGCACACCCCTGCGAATCGATGCGAGATAAATGGTCTCATGCGGTTCGCATTGCGTGCCTTCAATTTCGACCATGACTCCAAGCCGGCGCTCCGAATCCTCACAATCTACCATGAATGAGACCCGGCCGCCACGCGGTAGTATGCGAAACGCATGCTCTACAACTGCGTTCCACATTCTGACAACGATCGCTCTCGCCACCGCAACAGGTGGAATTTCCCTTTCGACAAACACATTGATCGCGATAGAACGCTCCGCGGCTTCTTGGGCGTGAGCAGCAACAGCCTCCTTAAGGGCTTCCGGAACGTCCGCCGGCTCTATCCGGATATCGCCATCAAGCAGCGCCAGAAAATCGCCCAAGGCCTCCCGGGCCTCATTCACCGGAGCCCCAGAATCGCGAGTGCTGTCCTGGGCACGAGTACACGTTTTTATCTGAGCATAAACATGGGCAAATCTTTCAACCAACGGCATAATACTTTCATCCGACGGGCCGGGTTCACGCATACCCTTCAGCCAAAGTTCCATTCCCGAGGGACTCCGCTGGATTTTCCCGCCACGGGTCGCAACCGTCCAGCGTTGGCACAATGTGTCAATTTGAATGGGCAGAAAACCGTTTACCAGCAACCGCCTGGGGAACGTGCCTGGTCCATCGAGACCGAGGGTTATCCGCGGAATATCCTCTTCCTCGAGAATCTCCGTTACTAAGACCGCGTCTTCGTACAACTCGACGCTATCAATAAGCGTCGCAAGACATCCCCACGCCTGGACCGGGTCAAATACGCACGCGGATGTGGCCTCTACCCGGATTAGGCGCCGCTCGCTTCGTATTTCAGACGCATGAGATTTCAGCCACTCAGCGGGACCGCACGTTGTATATGCCGGTGGGCGAAAAATGTCCAGGTAGCGTTTCACGGCTATAATTGCTGCCGGAACGTCCTCGAATCCCGCGGCGGCGGCGGGCGCTTCGTTTTCCCAAGCAACAAGCTGCTCGCGAACATAGGCAAGAGCCGGTTCGATGGTACTTGCTATTGCGTCCATAACGCCATTCAGTGTACGCAGGGTGTTGAGCACTTTCCAAAAAGCCGACTTTGCATGAGAGAAAACAAAGGCTTAGAGTAAATGGACCTACAGACAATCAACGATGCGGAGGGAGGAACCATGGAAATCTACGGGAAGAAATACACGACGAGAGAATTGCGCAAGCGCGTGGGCAACATGGACCAAGTCGCCGGCATCCGGACCGTACAACTGGATGACGGCAACGAACGTCCCACCCGTGCCGCCATCGTTCATACCGGCGCGGGACTCGAATTGACTGTCCTCCTGGACCGCTGCCTCGACATTAGCGCCGCTTCGTTCAACGGCAAGGCGATGGCCTGGCGTTCAACCACCGGCGACGTCGCACCGCACTATTTCGAGGCCGAATGGCTACGGTGGCTGCGCAGTTATTTCGGTGGCCTGGTCACGACCTGTGGATTGATGAACGTAGGCGCACCGGATGAGAAGAGCGCGCTACTGGGCACCGGCCTGCACGGACGTATCGGAAACATCCCCGCGAAGAACATCAAAATCACCGAGGAATGGCAGGGCAATGATTACGTGCTAAGCGTTTCCGGCACCATGCGTGAAACCGTCGTTTTTGGCGAAAACCTGACCCTCACACGCACCGTATCGACCAAGCTCGGCGAGAAACGCTTTTGGATTCACGACACCGTTACCAACGAAAGCTTCAAAACCACCAAATACATGTTGCTCTATCACTGCAATATCGGATGGCCCGTGGTTGATGAGGGTTCGGAGATCATCGCGCCCAGCAAATACGTGGCGCCCCGAGATGCCGTAGCTGAGGACGGCATACAGAACTGGCACAAGCTCGATCCCCCCATTCACGGCTTCAAGGAAAAAGTCTATTACCACGACATGGCCCCAGACAGTCGGGGCAACGTTACCGCGGCTATCGTCAACAGCGGTTTCAAGAGCAAAGGCGAGGGCTTCGGAGTCTACCTCAAATATAATAAAAAGGAGCTGCCGCGTTTCGCCCAGTGGAAGCAAATGGGGGAACAGGACTACGTCGTCGGGTTCGAGCCCTGTAACTGCGGCGTCGAAGGCCGTGCCATCGACGAAAAGCAGGGCCTGCTACACACACTACGGCCAGGTCAAAGCCAGGACGTACACCTCGAGTTCGGCGCGCTGACTAATGCGAAGGAAGTCGCGGCCTTACGAAAAGCCCGCGGCCGCGTCAATACCGAAATCGTGGACAGCTATAAGCAGTTCGTTAAAAAGCCGCGGTAATCTTGCGGCCCTCGATTGATGCACACGCGTCTCTTTCGACAAAGTTTGAGGGAGGCGCTTTTTCGTTATCGGGATGCCCTAACGCTCTCTTTCTTTTTCGAAAAATATCCGAAAAAGCTCTTCACACCATGAAGTTTCGCCCTTACGTC
>JAWODE010000508.1:0-2998 GCA_046483455.1 Candidatus Hydrogenedentota bacterium
AGGCTTGAATGCCTTTTTGGGGCTTAGAGTTTCGAATTGGGATGGTATGGCGGTCGCCGCTTTTTCGAGGGACGGGAAATGTCCGGCGGCCACGGCCCCGCGGGTTTCGGTTGCCATTGGTGATGTCGAGTGAAAGATGTTTGTTCATGGTTCCCATTACCACCGATTGGGGCATGGTAGCACGAGGGGCGCGCGTAAGAAAACGCGTGCGGTTCAGTAAGTAAGTACGCTGTCTGCACCCACAATCCTATCCGAATGTCGGCGTAGGCGTACGGGGCGAGCCAGTTGAAGCAGAAGTTTTGAGTTGGTAGACTTTCGTGACATTTTTCGCGATTGGAGATGGTATTGAGGAAATGATGAAAGAGCTTGGATATACCGTGATCGGAATTGGGGCGGTTTTGGTGGTCATGGTGTGCGCTGGGGGCGTGTTTGGCTGTGGCCCCAAAGCATCGGATTCGCCCCGTGAAGAAGACCAGCCTAGTGTTTCCTCGCCTCCGGAAACCGTCGCCCCGCCTGAATCCGCCGAAACGCCTGACGCGTCCGCTGAAGGGAAGGGAGAACGTTTACAGCAGACCATGCGGTATCAAGCGATGGCGGCTGATTTCGAGTTTACGTTGTATACCGAACCGGGAGCGGAAAGCACCGCAAAGATCGTGCGGATTGCCGACATGGCCATGAAAGCTGTGCGGGAGCTCGAGGAGCAAATCAGCCAGTGGAAACCGCAGAGCCAGACGACGTACATGAACCGCCATGCTGCCCAGGAGCCGGTGAAAGTATCTCCCCAGGTATTCAACCTTTTGAAGACCTGCAAAGAGCTGTACCGGGAAACGGGCGGAGCGTTTGACATCACGGTGGGACCCTTGATCGAACTGTGGGGCTTTTACAAGGGAGAAGGACATTTGCCTTCTGAGGAAGAGCTTCGTAGTGTGGTGGCGCATGTGGGGCTGGACAACGTGACGCTGGACGAAGATGAGCGGACGGTAGCATTTTCTGAGAAGGATATGCATCTCGATTTTGGGGCGATCGGGAAGGGTCTTGCTTTGGAGGTTGCGGCGCAAGTCATTCGCAATTATGGAGTTAGCTCTGGCATACTTCATGCGGGCACGAGTACGGTGCTGGCCATAGGGACCCCGCCGGGGGAGGCGAAGTGGACAGTGCGTATTCGAAACCCGTATAATACCAGTGAGTTTATTGATGAGGTGTTTCTCGAAGACGAGAGCCTTTCCACCTCAGCAAATTATGAGAAGTGGTTCGAAATTGACGGTAAGAAATATTGCCACATTTTCGACCCCCGGACCGGCATGCCGGTAGAAGGCATAGTGAGCGCAACGGCTATCGTGCCGTCCGGCACAGTTTCCGACGCGCTGAGCACTGCGTTTTTTGTAATGGGCGTCGAGGAAACGCGTAAGTATTGTAGCCAACATCCGGATGTGCGGGCTATATTGGTGCCTGACACGGGTGACGAACTTGAAGCGAGGCGTATCGGGTTCGATGCGTCGTAAGGAGCAGCCATGAAGGAAAAGTATAGCAGCAAGCATAAACTGTCGAGACGGAAGTTCATGGCTACCGCAGGCGCGGCGGCCGGTGTGATGGTTGCATCAGGGTATTCTCCGTTCTCGTATGCGCAAAACGAGAAGGTACGGGTTGCGAGCATCGGGACCGGGGGCCAGGGCTGTCTACATTTGCGGGACGGTCTTGCTCGGGCGAAGAATATCCAGGTTGTGGCGGTGTGCGACGTATACGGCCCCCATCTCAAAGGCGGATGGCAAGTTGCGGGCAGCGACGAGAATATTAGAATGTACCGCGACTACCGCAAGATGCTCGACGATGATCAAAAAGACGATGAATTCGCGTTCGATGCGGTGGTAATCGCGACGCCTATTGACACGCACCATCAAATCGCGATGGACTGTCTTGACGCAGGGAAGTATGTTTTCTGCGAGAAGACGATGTGCTATGCGGGGCCCGAGGCGACGCTGGAAGAGCATATTCAACAGAATCGCGACCTCGTGCAAAAGGTTCACGATACGGGCAAATTCCTTCAGATTGGCCATCAGCGCCGCTACAACCCGGATTACAACCATGCGTTAAAGCTGGTGTGGGATGAGGGTGTCATCGGGCGCATTCACCATATCGACGCGCAGTGGCACCGCAATAACGACTGGCTTCGTCCGTTGCCCGACGCGTCGTTTTTCGATGACGAGATGATGTCGCTTGTGGGCGATTTTCTGAACAAACGGATGAGTTCGTATCCGAATTTCAGCAAGTTGTCGGAAAGCGAGAAAGAACGGCTTATCCGGGACGGCCACATTAATTGGCGCATCTATACGGAGCGCTCGGGCGGCTTGATGACGGAGCTGGCGACCCATGCTCTTGACGTGGTGAACTGGTATCTGGATGCAAACCCGGCCAAGGTGGTCGGCTACGGCGGGATCGATTACTGGCGCGACGGCCGTACGGCTTTCGACAATATCAACGTGTGTTTCGAATACAATCTCGAGCCGGGCAAGAGCCGGGCGCACGCGCCCATCGAGGCACGCAACAATTTGCACACCGATGCACGCAACGACGCCTACAGCGTGCGGGCGATGTATTCGAGCATCACGGCGAACGCCCAGCGCGGCGCCAGCGAGTGGATGCAGGGCGACAAAGGCACCCTGCGGTTGACCGAGCTTGGTTGTCTGTACTACCGCGAAGCCACTGCCGACGTGGAGTGGGCGTCCGAAGGCCGGAAAGACGCCGCGGAAGAGAACGCGGTCATCGTGACGACCGGCGGCACGCGCGAGATGAGTAATGAAGCGCAGAAGAACGCCGAACCGGTGTTGGTGGATACCGACCGCAGCGTGGACCAGTTGCAGTTCGAGGCTTTCGCGACCGATGTCATGAACGGCGGTACGCCGCGCGCCAACGTGATGGTCGGCTTTAAGTCGGCGGTCTGCGCGTTGAGCGGGATGGAAGCGATGCGCCGGGCGTCGAAGGGCGAGACTGCCGAGGTCCG
>JAWODE010000541.1:0-2940 GCA_046483455.1 Candidatus Hydrogenedentota bacterium
TCCTGCTGAAGAAGAACGGAAGAAGCATCGAGAGGTATAGGTGACAGCAATGATTGAACTGGACAATGTTAGCCTGGGCTACAACCATCGGCCCATCTTACGGAACGTGAATATGAAGGCCAGGGCGGGCCAAATACTGGGACTGGTTGGCCCCAACGACTCGCGTAGATCCACCCTGAATAGCATCAGAGAAACGGCTGAGGTATTGACCACTGTCTTCGGTTACAGGCAGGTGGAGCAGGAAGGTAACATCCGCCGCTATAAAACGGATCATGTTGAAAATGCCATCCCCGAAGGCATGCCAACCTGGCGCGAGATTGCAACACGCGTCACCAACGCTATTCGCGAGATTGACCCCGGCAAGCCTGTACTTTTCGAGCCCGGACCCTGGGGAAGCCCCACGGGCTTCGATCGCCTGGTACCACTCAAGGTGGACCGCGTCATCTATGGTTTCCACATGTATATGCCCCACGCATTCACACACCAGGGCGTCCGCCAAACACCGGTCGGCATTCGGTATCCGGGCAAAATCGGCGGCGAATTCTGGGACAAAGAGCGCCTGCGCGAGGCCATGCTCCCCGCCATCGACTTCCAACGTACGTTTAACGTCCATATTCATGTCGGCGAATTCAGCGCGATCCGTTGGGCACCCGATAACAGCGCCTACCGCTATCTCCGCGACGTGATCGAGCTGTTCGAGGAATACGGTTGGGACTGGACCTACCACGCCTTCCGCGAGTGGGATGGCTGGAGTGTCGAACACGGCCCCGATCCAGAGAATCACAAGCCCTCCGAAACGCCCACGCAACGCCAGAAATTGTTGCTCGATTGGTTCGCAAAGAACGAAAAACCGGAGTGGTTTAGGCGAGAAGTAAATTGAGAAATAGGAAAAGGTACATTTGGAACCCCACGGTCACGAGTTTATGCCACAGCAGATTAATCATGAGCAGCATGCTCTGTAACCGCGACGACCGCACCATAGTAGGAACGATCACAGGCGGATGGCACAACGGAGGGGCGGGTTTTCCACCCCGCCATTGGCTCCGAGGACAACGCCCTGACAATGGTGGTTCACATTCGAAGCAAACGGGAGCAATGCTGACATGAATAGAGTCCTATCTTTTGCAATCTTGTTGATCCTCTCGCCTATTCTCTCCGCACAGGAGACGGTTGTGACGCTCCCTCTGGGCGAAACGCCCCTGGCCGACATCGGCGTCTACGACGTAGCCTATCAATCGTACGGGCTTGATCCGGTCGAGATGCCCTCCTCCTGGATTGGCCACTTTCATCCGGTCAGCGGAATCTCCTACATTCCTCACGAGCGCATGCTGGACCGCAATGCCATTCTCTTGCATTCCCCCTGGCACGTGCCCCCCGGCAAAGTGTGGGTCGATTACCGCCTCCGCCTCCCCGAAACATCTCCTATCACATTCTCCTTTGGCATCGCCATGAGTCCCACGGCCGCTGAGCCCGATAAGAGCGACGGCGTCACCTTCAGCGCATACCTCATCGCGAACGGAACAGAAACCGCCCTCATGCGCGAGCACTACACGAAGGCGGAATGGAAGGATTTCAATTTCGCTCTCACCCCTTACGCGGGCAAGGCCATCACCCTGCGCATCCAGGCCGAACCGGGACCCCAAAACAGTCCAAGCTTCGATTTTTCGTACTTTGGCGACGCCAAAATCATGTGCGGCACGAAAGAGGCCGGTGAACAGAGACTTCTGAAACGCTTAACCTCCGCAAAAGCGTATCTAGCAACCCGTAACGCCGACATAACGCCCCTCAGCAACAATCCAAACCGCGGGGTGGCGCCCTCCAACCTTCTTCCTCATACCAATGCCGTGGCCCAAACGGACAGCGGCTACCGTTTCGAATACACGGCCGACGACTGCCGCATCGTATACTTATACGCACCCCACACGGGCACGCTCGACGATTTCAGGGTACATATTGACGACGCCCCTGCTTTTCAACCCGCTAGGGGCGGGGGGATCACCGCCCACACGCCTGGCTCGAACGCTCCCCCGGCCCGACTCGAAAGCGGCCGGCTTGTCAACGCGTCACTGGACAAAAGCAACAAAAAATTAACCGTAGTATGGGCCTATCCCCTTGGCTCGGAAACCCTCGAGGCAACCTGGACCTTTGGAATAATCGGAAAAGCGCTCACACTCAGCGTAGACATCCAAAGGCCCCTCGCAACCGCGTTTTCACTGGGTCAGAACGGCGGCGCACCTTTCCGGAAAACGTTCGGAGTCCCCTATCTCGAGGGCTCGGTGTCCTACCTCATCGAACAAAACGTCTACACGTGCCGTTATCTCGACTGGACACGCTCCCATGCCTCGCGGTGTCCGCAAGGCCATGCTACGTACAATCCCAAGACCGACGGCATGCGAAATCCGTTGCATGAAGAAGGCTACATTGCGGTCTCGCCAAACGTGCAGGAAGTGTTCCCCAATATTCCGCATCTTCCTTCGCCCTACCTCGAGCTACTCGGTCCAAAAATCATGCTCGACATTTGGCGCCACCACAACGGCACATTCGCGGGCGATGGGGAGAATCTGCGCGACCTCAAGGACAACGGTGTCGACCATCTCGCCATTATCTCGCACGTCTGGCAACGCTACGGTTATGACGTGAAACTGCCGGATCACATTCCCCCTAATCCGGCTTACGGCGGACGCGAAGGAATGGAAAAATTTGCCCGGACGGCCAACGAGTGCGGTTATGTTTGGTCACTGCACGAAAACTACATCGACCTGTACCCTGACGCCCCGTCATACGATCCCTCGGCCCGCGTACTGCGCGCCGATGGTTCTCCCTCGCCTGCCTGGTTCAACAAAGGAACAGGTGTCCAAAGTTTTGGGCTGAAATGCAACCGCGCCCTCGAGTTCGCCAAGCAGAACAGTCCGTTCATCCACGAATGGTTCAACACAAACG
>JAWODE010000654.1:0-5143 GCA_046483455.1 Candidatus Hydrogenedentota bacterium
CATTGTCCGGCAGACCCGACCTCGAATCGGTGTTTTATATCTCATGCCACCTTAAGGACATCACAACAAACGTTATTTGATTTCTTCGGCCAGTTTGTTCAAAGCCTCGACCCCTTTTTCGATGGTGGTGTCGTCGGCGGCGAAACTGAGACGGAAATGCGTCTTTTCTTCGCTGAAGACGCTTCCGGGGATGATAAGGATGTTGTTTTCGATGGCCTTGGCCACGAACGCGTCGCCATCGCCGCCGGGCGCTTCGGGGAAGATATAAAAAGCGCCCCCGGGTTTGATGACGTTGAACTGTTTGGCGAGTCCTTCGTAGATGAGATCGCGTTTGTGCTTGTAGGCTGCGATCCTGTCGCTCGGGTCGTTGCGCAGGGCCGTTACGGCGGCCTTTTGGGCAAACGAGGGCGCGCATACGAAGGTATACTGCTGAAGGGTGTTCATCTCCTGGATGATGTCGGGAGGGCCGGCCGCGAAACCCACACGCCAGCCGGTCATGGCGGCCATCTTCGAGAATCCGTTAAGTATGAGCAGGTTTTCACACATGCCGGCCATGGACGCCGGTTCCTCGTCGTAGAAAAACTGCTCATAGATTTCGTCGGAAATCAAAAGGATACCGTGTTTGGCGGCGACGTCGGCGATCGCTTTCAGTTCCGTCTTGCTCAGGGTGACGCCGGTAGGGTTACACGGGGAGTTGACTATAAGCACCTTCGCTTTGTCCGTAATGGCGGCTTCGAGATCAGCGGGCTTTAACTTGAAATCAGGATAGGTGCTGATGGGTTTAGATACGCCCCCCAAGAGATTAACCAAGTGTTTGTACATCACGAAATAGGGGTCGGCAAAGAGGACTTCGTCGCCGGGGTTGACGGTGGCAAGAAGGGCCAAAAACAATCCTCCCGAGACGCCGGATGTGACCATGACGTTTTCCAGTGGGGTTCCAAACCGACGCTCGTAGTAAGCGGAGGCTTCTTCGCGGAGTTCGTCCAGGCCCCATGTCTGTGTATATTTGTTTAAACCTGCCTGAATGGCGGCGATAGCGTCTTGTTTGACGGTGTCATCGACGTCAAAATCAGGTTGACCGATGCTCAAATTGATAGGATTCTGGAGATTGGCAGCCAGCGCAAAGACTTTGCGGATTCCGCTGGCGTCGATGCGATTGGTGCGCTCGGCAAGAAAACTCATGGTGCCTCCTTTATAGCCGCGGGAGATGAAGCGGGCGAAAACACCCCCGGGCGGCGGTGCGTTTGCGTATTGTATCGCATGTGGAAATTGGTCTCAATTGGGGGTGACCCTTTTAGAGGGTCCTAAAGAATTATGGGACTTATAGGAGGCAATTTACAGCCGCGGCTTTGCCCTTGATGACATTTTGAAGGCGCGCTATCATTGTTGCTCAGGTGAATTAGGCGCTTAGGAGAAACAAAGTCGAGGTAATATGCGATCTTCGCACAACGGCAATTGGAAACGGCATCCCTGGCGTTTTTTCAAGCAGTTCGTAACGCATCCGAAAGAGGTCGGGGCTTTCGCAGCGAGTTCGAAGCGATTGGCAGAGCGGGTTTCGGAAGCGGCCGGGGTACCGAATGCGGAAGTCGTGGTCGAGTACGGGGCGGGCACGGGCACGATCACGCGGGTTCTGCGGAAAAAATTGCGCAACGAGGCAACGTTTATCGCTTTGGAGATCAATCCTGAATTCGTTGAGATTTTTCGAAAACAATTGCCCGACGTGGAACTGATTGAAGGTTCCGCGGAGAATACGATGCAGTATCTCCAAGAACACGGTAAGAAGGGATGCGATAGCATTGTTTCTGGGTTGCCGTGGGCTGCGTTTGAAGAGGAGCTTCAGGATCGTTTGCTTGACGCTACGCTGGAAGCGTTGCGCCCGGGGGGCAAGTTTGCAACGTACATGTATATCAGCAGCTTCGTGTTGCCTGCAGGACGGCGTTTCCGCAAGAAACTGGAAGGTCGTTTTTCCAAGGTCGGGAAATCGCGCGTTTGCTGGAAGAATTTGCCGCCGGCGATTGTGTTTTGGGGCGAGAAATAGGCCAGCGACTCTATTCTTTGTGTTTCCCGAGGAAACGGAGTCCTGTCTCGGCAGGCGGGGCGCCTGCATTGATTGGTACAGTCCTCCATTTTCGGTGTTCGCCAGGGGAAAATCATGAGCAACTCCGTGTTGATGGTCTGGGGCGGCTGGGAAGGGCACGAGCCGCGGCAATGCGTCGAAAAGGTCGCGCCGGTGCTCGAGGGCGAGGGGTTCGACGTCGAGATATCCGATTCCATGGACGTGTACGCCGAGCCGGCGAAGATGAAGCAGTTTAGCCTCGTTGTGCCGTGCTGGACGATGGGAGAGATCGCGCAGGAACAGGAAAAGGGGCTGCTCGAAGCGGTGAAGAGCGGGGTGGGTATTGCGGGGTGGCACGGCGGCCTGTGCGACTCGTTTCGCAACAATCCTGCATACCAATTCATGACCGGCGGGCAGTGGGTCGAGCATCCCGGCGGCATTGTGGATTACACCGTTAACATTACCAAGCCCGCGGACCCCATTGTTGCGGGATTGAACGATTTCGCGATGCATTCCGAGTGCTATTATCTTCATGTGGACCCGTCGAACGAGGTGCTTGCGACAACGACATTCTCGGGGGCCGTGTATCCATGGATCGAAGGCTGCGTAATGCCGGTTGTGTGGAAGCGAAGATACGGGAAAGGACGCGTGTTTTACAGTTCGCTGGGACACGTGGCCAGTGATTTTGACGTGCCGGAAGTGATGGAGATTATGAAACGGGGGTGTCTCTGGGCGGCGCGGTGAGGGAGGCGGGCATGGAGCCGGTGAAAGTCGGTCTGATCGGCTGCGGAAACATCTCGGAGACTTATTTCAAGAATGGGGCTTTGTTTAACAACACGGAGATTGTTGCGTGCGCGGACATTATTCCCGAGCGCGCCGAGGCTAGCGCCACGGAGTATGCAATCCCGAAGGTCTATACCGTTGAGGAAATGCTCGCGGATCCCGATATCGAGCTCGTGCTGAACCTGACTGTTCCGAAGGCTCACGGCTCCTTGGGCATGGCGGCGCTTGATGCCGGCAAATGCCTTTATAACGAGAAGCCCCTCGCGGTAACGCGGGAGGATGGCAAGCGCATGGTCGCTCTGGCCAAAGAAAAGGGCGTACTGCTTGGCGCGGCGCCGGATACCTTCATGGGCGCAGGCCTTCAGACGTGCCGGAAGCTCATCGACGACGGGTGGATCGGGGAGCCGGTGGCCGCGACAGCGTTTATGCAGTGCCACGGCCATGAGCACTGGCATCCGGACCCGGATTTTTTCTACCAGGCGGGGGGAGGACCGATGTTCGACATGGGCCCCTACTATGTTACCGCGCTTGTGGCGTTGATGGGGCCGGTGAAACGGGTAGCGGGAACGACGCGGACGACATTTTCGGAGCGGTCGATCACGAGCGAACCGCGTTTCGGAGAAATCATTAAAGTGAATACGGCGACGCATCTCGCCGGGACCATGGACTTCGCTAATGGTGCTATCGCGACTCTGGTTATGAGTTTCGACGTGTGGGGCCATCACTTGCCGTGCATCGAGATCCATGGTACAGAGGGCTCGTTGAGTGTGCCGGACCCCAATGGGTTCGGCGGAGTAGTGCAGGTATGCCGGCCGCATATGCGCGAATGGGCCCCCGTGCCGCTGACTCACCGGTACGCGGAGAATTCGCGGGGTATTGGTCCGGCTGATATGGCGTGCGCTCTGCGGACGGGGCGCAGACACCGTGCCAATGAAGCCTTGGCGTATCACGTGCTCGACGTGATGCATGCGTTTCAGGATTCGAGCGACCGGGGCATACATGTGCTTCTGGAGAGCACGTGCAAACGTCCCGCTCCGTTGCCGATGAATCCGCGGTTGGGGGAGATAGACCGGTAATTTCGAATTGGCGCTTGGTTTGCGTAGTTCGGAAAGGAGATGACGATGAGTTTTGGGCGGTGCGCGGTTTTGTTAATCCCGATTATGGTGATCGTTGCAGTGCCGGCCTTTGGAGCAGCAGTCGTTACCGGTTCCGCGCCGGCAGGAGCCGAATATGTGCCGGCTCCCGAGAACCTTCAGGCGCGGGAATGGTTCCAGAGCGCCAAGTTCGGGATGTTCATTGTCTGGGGCGTTTACAGTGTTCTTGAGCGTGGTGAATGGGTCATGCACAACGAGAGCATCCCCATCGAGGAGTACGAGAAGCTTCCGCAGCAGTTTAATCCTACCAATTTCGACCCGGATAAATGGTGCCGTATCGCGAAAAACGCCGGTATGCGGTACATCACCTTTACGGCCAAGCACCATGACGGGTTTCTTATGTATAACACGAAACTCAGCGACTGGGACGTTGTGGACAAAACCCCCTACGGCAAGGATGTGCTGGCTCAACTAGCCGACGCCTGCCGGCGGCATGGCTTGGGTCTGTTTATCTATTACTCGCACCTCGACTGGCACCATCCCGATTATTTTCCCCGCGGCAAGACCGGCAGGAAGACAGGCCGCCCAGAGTCCGGCGAATGGAGGCAGTATCTGGATTATATGGACGGACAGTTGACGGAACTTTTGAGCAGTTACGGTCCGGTTTCCGGCGTATGGTTCGATGGGTGGTGGGACAAACCTGAGGCCGACTGGCGGTTGTCGAAGACTTATAACCTGATTCATGAGCTTCAACCTGCGGCGCTTATCGGGAACAACCACCATGTGCAGCCGTTCCCCGGCGAAGATTTTCAGATGTTCGAACGGGGCATGCCGGGGCATGACCGATTCAGTGAGGTAGACTTTGTTTCGGAATTGCCGCTCGAGAGTTGCGAGACCATCAACGGAAGCTGGGGGTACACGGCCAAGGACACCAACCACAAGAGTCCACGTGAATTGCTCCATTTGTTGATTCGTGCGGCCGGGCACAATGCCAACCTTTTGCTCAATGCGTGTGTGAAGCCCGACGGAAGCATTCAGGAAGAACATGCAAAACGTCTGGCCGTAATGGGGCAATGGCTTGACCTATATGGCGAGTCTATTTTCGGGACCCGGGGCGGTCCGGTACCGCCGCAGAGCTGGGGGGGAATTATAGCCGGAAGGTGGTTCGGCGGCTGCAGGAGCCCTTGCCCGCCGTTGGAAAAAACGCACA
>JAWODE010000685.1:0-7313 GCA_046483455.1 Candidatus Hydrogenedentota bacterium
CTCGTCGGCTTTCCGTTGCTTCCAATCCAGCGAATCCCGGTTAATGATCCAGGAGTCCGAGAGGAGTGCGCCGGCGGTCTGGTTTCTGACCATCGCCCATTCAAGACTCCAGGCCTGGAAAAGCATTGTTTTGGGATGTCGAGTCTTGGTCGCTTCGGTGAATCTCAACCAACATGCCTGGAGTATCGAAAAAAACTATGGACTCATTCACGCCCCGTGGGGAGCCCGATGCGTAGGCATTCCGCCGATGCAGATATTGTGTATTTGGATTAAAGCCTGTCCAGCAGTGCTTTCTTCTTGGATTCAAAATCGTCTTGAGTGATGAGTCCGTCATCAACCAATTGTTTGAGGTCGCGCAAGCGGGATTTGACTTCGTCCATCGTCAACTGAGGCTGGGCCTGGGGGTTCTCCTGTGTCGGTTGGCCTGCCAACTCGCGCGCGAACCCCATGCCGGCGCCGATTCCCATACCCGCGGCCATGCCCGAACCCATTTCGCTACCGGGCTGTTTTGCGGCGTCGCGTAAGGCTTCGGTGCGCATGATGCGTTCGTAATGCGCGGCTTCGTCTCTTCCGACACTGCGCGTCCCGGCCGCCCGGTCGATGGCTTCCTGCACTTCCGGAGGAACGGTAATAGATTCCACAATGAGATCGACCAATTTGAGACCATACTGGTCAAACTGGTCGTGAACGGCCTGCTTAACCTTTACCGCGATGTCGTCATACAAAACCGGCAGATCGAGCACCGTCTTCATCACGGTAGGCAAAACTTGCGCGACTTTTGAGACGATCATTCTCCGCAGGTACTGTTCAACAGCATAAGACGTCTCGAGTCCTTGAGTGCCCACGATGGTCTTGATAAACACCTTTGGGTCTTTGACCCGGATCGCGAAGCTGCCGTTCGCGCGGAGGTTCACCATGCGGAATTCTTCATCGCGGAAAAGGATTGGAGAGGACGTCCCCCAGCCGAGGTCCGTAAACGTCTTGAGCGCCAGGAAGTAGACGTACGAGCGGAAAGGCGATTTCCCGTAGGTGACCAGATTCAATACCTTGCTGAGCACGGGAAGGTTTTCCGTCGACAGCGTATAGCGTCCCGGCTTAAAACCGTCTGTAGGTTTCCCGTTGTGGAAAAACACCGCCAGTTGCCCGTCCTGCACGAGAAGCTGAGAACCGGTAGTTAATTCCGCGGTCCCCTGCTGCGGCACCCGGGCCACAATGATTTCTCCAGTGTCGTCCTGAAATTCGATCACACTCCAGGGAGGCATATGCAACTCCTTTCCTCAGGAAGTAATGGCGCTTTCCCGCTGACGTAACGCACTAAGCACGTTTTCAGCGGCATTTCCTGCTCTCTCGATAGCGGCATTCAGATCGTCGTCATCCGTGTCTGGGCCAAGTCCCGCAAGCACGGTACTGAGCTCATGCAACCGTGTCTGGATAAGTGTGCTGTTGGCCGGATCGGTGGCGCGCCACGTGCCGTGGGGCCGGTCCGGCGAGGCGCTGGAAAGCTGCGTCGAGATAATGTCTATTCGCTTCTGCAAGGATTCGATTTGGACCGCGTGTTCGGGGCATTTCCCCGCTAATTGACGCAATTCATTGTCGAGTTGGTCCATGTCCTGTGTAAAAGAAGCGAGGTATTGGCGTTCCGTTTGCGGAGCGCGGTCCATGTCCGCCAGCACAAGGCCTTGACGGTGAAAGAACAATGCGGCCCCGCCAAAGAAGAAAGTGATGATGAATTGAATAAGCGTCAAGTTCCTGGCATAAAACGAGTCGGAAATTCCCGGCACCACCCCAATAATGCTGGTAACAATAATTACAAGCATCCAGAGGATGACAACCGTTGAAACCTGCATGCGTATGGGGGCATCAGACGCGTCAGGGGCCGAGAGCAAATTCATGCTGAATCCGAGGTACAGAAAGAAAACGGCTTCCGCCACGCAGCAGGCAATCAAGGCAGCGAAGAACGGGGTACCACGATTCGCGGGGCTGATGCTGATGTAGAAAAGAACGACCGTTAACTCGATTGCGATAAGACAAAGTCCCGCCAGAATGGCTATGTTCAAGGTTCGCAGTTTTCTGCGCATGTGCCCCTCCTTTGTCCGCCCATTCGCTTGCCGAAAGACCTGTTTATCCTTGAAGCGGCTGTCCGGAAGCATCCGTATTGATGGCGCCCGTAAGGATCATAATGCCCTCAACCAGCCCCCAGAGTCCGGTGAGGATTCCTCCGTACCCGCACGTCAGCAAAGTGATCAAAAGCATGAGCGTGCCCAAGCCGTTGTATCCAAGATAAAACCGGTGCACGCCTAACGCGCCCAGGAAAATGCCCAAGAGACCGGCGGCCACCTTGGATTTTGGCGCTTGAGAAACCGGTGCAGCCTGCTGCTGAGGTGCCGTCTGCAGGATGACGTTGACGGGTTGCTGCCCGCTTTGTGGTTGCGCTTGTTGCTGGGGTTGTTCCACCGCTGACCCGCACTTGCGGCAAACCACTGCATCCGGCGGTAACGAAGCGCCACAGTTTCTGCAATTCACGATATTCTCTCCTTCTTTGTTTGCAAAACACGCGTCGTGCTATCGCGTAGCAAGTTTGGTGCCCCGGTGCCCGTTCTTACGGCCATACCCGAACGAGAATAGCCATAGAGAGAATGACTATTGCCTCTTCTCCCTAACGAATACTCATTTGCCCGGGCCCAAGAATCCACACCGAACCCTCTTCGGAGATTCACCCCTTGAACGTCTGTACCCTGCCAATGCCCTGTCCAGCAGGTACATCACGATCAACGTTCCCCACTGTACTGCCCCTGATCCTTCACGACGATACCCAATCTTCTAGTATGAAACACCAAAACCCTGTCTGATGTCAATTCCAGCCGCTTCCACCAAAATGCCGGGAATTTGGAGCTGCTGAAAAAGTCCTTGGACTATCCGAAATTAAGCGAAACACAGGAACTGACCATACGGTTTGCGCAGCAAACCGGGATCTGTCCCCGCCGTTTTTCGCGTCTGTGCTACGCAGGCTTGCATTTTCAACAGCTCGACCTCTCCTGTTTCGGAGAATGTAGCACCCTGCCTATTGGCGAAGTCAAATTAGCAGCGCAGACACCGGTCATCTGCGTCGACCCATCGAAAGAAACGTCCATCCCCGTTGCAGGTTTAAGTCGTCGGATTCCTGTCCGTTCCCGTTATCGAGCTTGCCGCAAGCATGGAAAAACGCTACACTCAGGCTTCTTTGCCGGGGGTTTCGAGAAGAGGGCAAAACAAGAGCCCGCGGCAGGGGGACAACCGCATCGGGTCCAGGCGGCGTTACCGAACACAGCGCCGGGGGTTGAAAGAAAGGCCTGAGGCGTGCACAGAAAATGACGCGCCCGCAGGAATACGCACAAACACTGTCAGATGACCGCGAACAACGTCACCACAGAAAACGGCACAGGAAAACGAAACCAGTTTGGCACATTCGGAGGCGTATTTACGCCCTGTCTACTGACGATTCTGGGCGTCATCCTCTTCATGCGGTCCAATTTCGTGGTGGGTCAAGCGGGCATCATCGGCGCAATGGCCATTTTGCTCCTGGCAAAATCGATTACGTTCCTGACCGCATTGTCAACAAGCGCCATCAGCACGAACATGCCGGTGCGAGGGGGTGGCGCGTATTACTTAATCAGCCGCGTGCTGGGACCCGAGTTTGGCGGGGCCATCGGGGTAATGCTGTTTCTTGCCCAAGGGGTATCGGTACCGTTTTATGTGCTCGGGTTTACCGAAGCGCTGACACAGACTTTTCCGGTTTTGCAGGGCCACGGGCAGATCGTCGCCTTAGCGACCGCGGCATGCCTGTTCGTGGTGACCTACACCGGGGCGGGATCGGCCATCAAGATTCAATATGGCATTATGGCGGTGCTTGGCGCCTCGATCATTGCGTTTCTGGCGGGAGCGGCGCTTCGGTTCTCGCCTAACACGTTCATGGCCAATCTGCCGCCCGATTTTTCAGCTATCTCACCCGATGACCCCGCAAAAGGCGCTTTTACGTTCTGGATGGTCTTTGCGATTTACTTTCCCGCGGCCACGGGCATCATGGCGGGGATCAACATGTCGGGCGACCTCAAAAACCCGGCAAAGAGCCTGCCGCGTGGTACGCTGGCCGCTATCGGCGTGGGATTGGCCATCTACTTGATCCAGATTCTGGTCTCGGGCGGCGCGTTCACCCGCGAGCGGCTTATGGGCGAGCCTTACCTTGCCTTAAAGGAAAACGCCCTGTTTCACATGGGATTTCTCGTCGCCGCGGGCATGTTCGCGGCGACTTTATCGAGCGGATTGTCGAGTTTCATGGGTGCGCCGCGAGTGCTCCAGGCGGTGGCACGCGACGGTATTCTCGCTACGCTTCGGCCTTTCGCCGTCGGTTCCCGCGGCAAAGACGAGCCCCGGCGGGGCATTGTCTTGTGCGCGCTTATGTCCTTCGGTGTGATTTATTGGGCCACGACGACAGCCGGGGACGGTGCCCTGAACCTGGTCGCGCAAATCATCACGGAATTCTTCCTCTACACCTACGGGATGCTGAATATAGCCGCCTTTATCGAAGGGTTCAGTGCAAATCCATCATTTCGGCCCCGGTTTCGATTTTTCCACTGGAGCACGGCGCTTCTGGGCAGCATCGGATGTGTCGGGACGGCATTCGTTATTAATCCATGGCAGGCGATCGCAGCGGTGCTGTTCCTGGGCACGCTGGTATGGAGCATTAAACGCCGGGAACTGGATACAGCCTTTGGCGATGCCCGGCGCGGATTTGTGTACCGATCCGCCCGTAACAACCTGCTGCGGCTCTCGGAAATGGAGGAGTCCCCGCGGAACTGGCGTCCCACTACGGTGGTGTTTTCGGGAAATCCGGAACATCGGGAAGCACTGGTGAGTTTTGGGGTGTGGATGGAAGCGGGTCGAGGCGTCGTGTATCTGGCCAACATCCTGGTGGGAAATTTCGAGGAGTTCGCGGCGCATCGGCAGGCCGCCGCGGAACAATTACGCGAATTCTGCCGAAAACGCAATATTGACGCCTTTCCCATGGTGGTCATCGATGAGAATCTCGAAAATGGTATGACCGGAGTCATGCAGACACTAAGTATGGGCCCCATACGGACAAACATGGCCGTTTTCGGCTGGTCCGGCGAGCCCGGCCGGGTCAAAGCCCACCTGCGGGAATTCTGTCGCGCCAAGAACCTCGGCATGAGCGTCGTAGTCATTCATGAGGGACGCATCCTCTTCCCACGGGGCCGCAAACGGATAGATATTTGGTGGCGGGGGCTGAAGAACGGAGGACTGATGGTCATCCTCGCCCATTTGCTCACCAGGAACTGGGAATGGGCGCGAACAGATATCCGCCTCTTGCGGCAGATCGAGAACGAGGCCGGACGAGAGTCAAGCCGGGAAGACCTGCAACGGTTGTTGCAAGAAGCACGGATGGACGCCGAGGTCGAGATCGTCGTGAGCGAGCAGCCTTTTGCCGAAGTATTGCAACAGCATTCCTCGGACGCGGATTGCGTCTTCCTTGGATTTGAAGTGCCGCCGGTGGGCCATGAAGAAGCATGGTTCCATCAATACGAGAGCATGAAGCTTGAACGGCCCACGACCATCCTGGTGAGTTCCATTGGAGACGAGGATTTGATGGCATAGCTGCACAGGGCATGCATGGGCGAAGTGGATGAAAAAGGCGAATGGGTTTCCTCGAAGAACCACACCGATGCAAAAAGTAGGAAAAAAGAGCCGCCTTGAGTAAGGTTCACCCTGCTATGATTGCAACTTAGGGCGGGGCGCCCTATAATCACTTGCGCAAAGCATTGGCAGTTTTTGCAGGAAGGGCGTATTCATGGTGGAATTGCCCGAAGCGACTCTCTCACAATTGCTCTGGGGAATCGGCCTTTTCGTTGGGCTGGTCATCATTGGGTTTTCGGTCGAACGGTTTCGGCGACGTAAGCGCATCCGCTTGCAGCGCGCTAACGAATGGGAGACCGTCGAAAGCATCATCCGCGACAAGGAATTGACTCCCGAGGAACAAGATGTTTTGCATACGCTTATCCGTAAACAATCGCCGGAGGAACCGTTGCGTGTGGTAACGGTCCGCCAGCATTTTGATGCGTGTGTGGAACAAATGATGAATACCCTTCTCACGAAAAAGGACCGCGAGCAGTATGCCCATATGGGGACATTGCTGCGCGATGTGCGTGTGGCGCTCGCGCTCGATTACGTCCCCCTGGGACAACGCATTCAGTCCACGCGGGAATTGTCACCAAGCCAGATTGTGTCTTTGGCGCCGGCTTTGGATACGACGTCGCGCTGGCACAAGGGACGCGTGGAAAACGTGGACGAAGCATTTCTCTACGTTTCGGTGGAAGACGCGCCAGCGCTGAGCGCGTGGCAAGCGGGCGCCAAGGTCCGGGCCCGTTTGTGGCGGGAAGAAGATGCCCGCTATGCCTTCACGCTCGAGTGTGCGGGAACGCGTGACGAGCCTCCCGCGTTCATCTTCTATCACACCACCCGGCTGGACCGTATGCAGACCCGCCGCGACTATCGTATCCGGCACGAACAGACCACCTCTATAGGCGTCATCAGCAAGTCGCCGGAAGACAGTGAAGAGGAGGATGTCGCCTTGCTGGCGGAACGGCCGGTGGTGACAAGACTCCGAGGACGCATCACGAATTTGAGTGCGGGCGGATGCGCCTTGGTGGTACAACAGGCGCTTCCGGCACAGGTCCTGCTACGCATCGTGATCGAACTGGACGATCTCGAGCCATTCGACGTGTTCGCACGCATTGTATCTACCTCCCCCATTTCGGGCGGCCGGAGCTTCGTGCGAACTTCTTTCATAGGAATTGACGACGAAACGCGGGATAAGATCGCGCGGTACATCATGCGGCGCCAGCAGCACCTTTCCGAAGCCCATGAATCCGAATACTGATCCTCTGGCCATTATCCCGGAAGCCTTCCGCGCCGTGCTGCGGAACCCGCGCGCGCTCCTGTTATACATCGGGCTGGCCATGGGCGTAATCAGCGTGGACCTCGCAGTCTCGCACATCATAACGGGCGGTGAGATGCCCGAGTATCCGAGTCTTGGTCTGCGCTTCTTCATCCTGGGCAGCGATATGGTGCTTGCGGTAACGTATGCCTTCACCCAGACAGTGGCCTTCTCGTGGCTCGGCCAAAATCTTGACCGACCGCTGTGGCGCATTAAAAGCATCGGCGACGCCATGAAACGGTTTTTCCCGATTTGGCTTATCCTGAACCTATCGAGCATGGTCTTCCACAACCTCACCATCCGATTCATGGCAGCCGACCAAAGT
>JAWODE010000686.1:0-8408 GCA_046483455.1 Candidatus Hydrogenedentota bacterium
TGAAAATTCACCCCCAGATGGTCAATCACGGCATGGGATACTACGAACGCTGGTTCCGAAAAGGATACGGACACCGTTGGGGCCACGATACCGGCTCCGTCGAGCAGGTCGACAAATACCGTGCCCAGGAAATCGCGTACGGCCATGCCGGATTCATCGGCAACGCCCAAACCAACAACGTTTATTGGGTGGCCAAAGAGCACCACATGATGCATCCAATTCAGCGGCTCTATGGAACGTCGCAACCCCTCGAGATTGCCTATGCCATCGGCGACGACTTCGTCCCCGCAAGCATTGCCCTCGCTATGGACCAGCGCGAACGCCAGCGCATCCGTTACGATAGCGGCCTCACCGTCTGGGTCAATTGGGCCGCCGAGGATTGGCGGGTCGAAGGCTATACCCTCCCGCAGTGGGGTTTTCTGGCCCTTGGACCTGATACCAAAGTCGCGACATACAAGATCAACGGCCATTTCGCCGATTACGCTGAATGCCCCGGGTTCCTCTTCGTGGATGCGCGCACCTCGTTCAACATCCCGTATCTCGCGAACCGGCGAGACATCGAACCCCGGCTCAAATCGTTTGAATATCTTGGAAATGGGAAGGCTCGCATTGCCTATGCCTGGCACGTTAACGAAGAACTCGACCAAGACTACCGTTGTTTTGTGCATTTCACGAGCGACACCAGCGAGAACCACGAGGCCATCGTGTTCCAGCAAGACCACGCGCTACCTACACCCACCAGCCAGTGGCGGAAAGATGATGTCATCTCTGACGGCCCTTACGAAATTTCTATCCCCGAGGGGCCAGAAGAACGTTACAACATCCTTATCGGCCTTTTTGACGGCGGCCGCGTTCCCCTCAAAGGCATCGAGGAATCACGGGGACGTTGTCTCATAGGTGTGCTTAATCTGACACGCGAAAATGGCGCCATCACCGACGTAATTCTCGGCGACCTCGAAAAAGAGCGCATACGTTACACGACCGGCAAAGCCGATTTCGCTGCACACATGAACCCCAAAGACACGTGGCTCGATTTCGGCCCCGTGGCTACCGATGGTTCCGTCAAGATCAACCTTCAGCCAAAGCGCCTCGCCGTCTTTCCGTATCCACGGGAAAAGGAATTTCGCGTTGAGATCAATCTTGCGGCCTTCGCGGCAAAGTCCGGCGCGCGAAACGTTCGCGTTGAGGCCATCGCCGCTGGTTCGCGGGAAAACATGGGGCCAGTGCCCCATGAACGTGACGGGGATACATTAAAGTTCAAGGTCCGTATTCCGGATGCCGGACGCTATATCGTGAAATGGAATTAACCCGCTTGGATTCAGTGCAGTCTTAACAAAGGAGTTCTCGAATGCATAAATTCTTCTTATGGTCTCTCCTGGCTGTCGTGGCCTTTGTTTCGTGTCCCTCAGATGCCCAAGTGAGTGCGGAAACACCCGGCTACTTTCCCTTCTGGGTGCCGCCCTTCGATAATGACGCGTCGTTTACCGATATGTCGTTCTTGAATCCCGAGCCGGCAGGCGCCTCGGGGCGGGCCACCATTCATGACGGCCACTTCTATGACGCGAGCGGCAAGCAGCTGCGCTTGATGGGCAGCAACCTCACGTTCGCGGGAGCCTTTCCGCCCAAGGAACATGCCCCAAAAATCGCCGCTCAGTTACGCAAACTCGGCATCAATGTCGTCCGCTTCCACCATCTTGACATGCACACGGCCCCGCGCGGCATCTGGGAAGAAGACCGCGCTTCCTTTGACCCCGAACAGGTTGACAAACTCGACTGGCTTATCCATCACCTCAAGCGCAATGGCATCTACATTAACCTCAACCTTCACGTCTCGCGCACCTACCCCGGCATTCCGGACGACATGCCCCGGGCTTTCCGATTCGGCAAAGCCGTCGACAATTTCTATCCCGACTTCATCCAAATGCAAAAGGACTACGCCAGGGACCTTCTTACTCACCAAAACCCTTACACCGGAATGACCTACGCTAAGGACCCTGCCGTCATCGTCGTCGAACTCAATAATGAGAACGCCCTCACGGACAAATCCATCACTGATCTACGCAAACTTCAGGAGCCTTTCCTTTCCACCCTCACCACGATGTGGCGCGACTGGCTAAAAGACAATGTCGGCACCACTGAGGCGTTACGTGAGCGGTGGCAGACGGCTGACGAACCTTTAGGCGACGAAATTCTTGCCAACGGCGATTTCTCGAACGGCACTGAGCAGTGGACCTTCGAACAGGGCGGCGGCGGTAAGCTCACGACCGAAATCGTCAGCGCCGAAGAGGTTCCCTCGAAACAAGCCCTTCACGTCACAACGGTGGAACCGGGCCTGCAATCCTGGAACCTCCAGTTCCACCAGAACAATCTCGATCTCGAAAACGGCGCACCCTATACCTTCGCGTTCTGGGCGCGCGCCGACGAACCCTGCGAGGTGAATATCAACGCTCGTCTCGACCAGGACCCCTGGCGTATGGTCGGACTTAATCTCAATGCTTCCTTCGGCACGAAGTGGAAACGCTACGTATATACCTTCAAATGCGAAGACCCTATTCCGAACCATTGCCGGGCCGGGTTCAATTTCAACAACCGCATCGGCGAATTCTGGTTCGCGGATATATCCCTGCGCCGGGGTGGATGGATCGGCCTTCCCCCGGGACAGACCCTCGAGGCCAATAACATCCCGCTTCCTCCCGGAAACGCCGGTCCGCAAGTGGTCGAGGATTTCTACCGCTTCCTGTCGGATACCGAGTGTGCATACGTACGTGAAATGATGGACTATCTGCGAAATGAACTCGGTGTTCAGGCCTTCCTTTGTGATACACAGGCCAGTTACGGCAAAGCCCGCGGTATCTACCGCGAGGCCACCCACAGCGATTTCATCGACATGCATTCCTATTGGCAACATCCCAATTTTCCCGGCCGACCTTGGGACGGCGGCAACTGGTTCATTCCCAACACGTCCATGGTGACCGATGCTCGCGGCGGCACCCTCTCGCGCCTCGCCTGGTTCAACATGGTCGACAAACCATACACCGTCAGCGAATACGACCACCCCGCCCCCAACGACCATGCCGTCGAGCTGTTCCCTCTCCTTGCGTCTTTTGCGGCATTCCAGAACTGGGACGGTTTCTACCAGTTCAACTACGCCAATGGAACGATTGACCCTGACGATCAGCGGCTCGCGGGCTACTTCTCGATGTGGAACCATCCCGGCAAGCTCGTCTTTATCCCCGTCGCGGCGGTTATATTCCGAATGGAGAGCGTAGCCGCCGGTAAAAACCGCGCCCTTCTCGAGCTCCATACGAACGATCTCATCGAACAGGATGCTTTCGGGTGGACCTATATCAAAGACCTTGCCCCGGCAACGTATCATCGTCCCGTGGGCTTTCGCTTAAATCCCGGCAAGGGCGGAATCACCGTGCCCGAGTTGACCGTTCCCGATTTTCCAATCGTGTCGAATACCGGCGAAATAGCGTGGCAAGGCGAACCGAAAAACAAGGCGCGGTACACCATCAACGCCCCCGCCGTCAGAGCCGCAATCGGGTACATCGCGGGAGAAAAGATTCAATTGGGAAACGTCACGGTCAAGGTAAATAAGGCAGAAGAGAACTGGGCGGCCATAGCCGTCGCGGCACTCGACGGCAAACCGCTGGCAAAATCAGCACGGATACTCGTCGTTGCCGCGGGACGCGTCGAAAACACCAACATGGGCTGGAACGAGGACCGCACCTCGGTGCAGAACAAATGGGGATCGGCGCCCGTGGTTGCGGAGGGCATTGAGGCGGAAATCGTGCTCCCCGCCGGTACCAGTGCTTCCGCACTCGACGGCGCAGGCAAGCCCAAGCAATCGGTGGTACTTGAAACCGTCGGTTCTGAAACCGTGCTCAAGATCGGGCCGCAATACGAAACCCTGTGGTATGGCATTACGCCATAAGAAAGCATAAAAATGAGTACAGAATCCGCTTTCCATTCACGAGTCGCACTGGGCGTTCACTTCTTTGCGTTGGCGTTATGCTTGCTTCAGTCCCCTGTGACCTATGCAGACTCACCGGTGTTTCAACGTCTGGACAACGCGTCCGCTGCAACCGGCCCCCAACTGCTCAACAACCCCGGCTTCGAAGAGGGCAATGCCGCACAGGTTCCCGCATGGTACTTTTGGAAGGAAGGCTACAGCCTCGCCCCGGGCCAAGGCCGGGAAAGCACCACGGCAATTTGCTGCGACGGCAGCGACTCTAAGGCGCAACGCGGCGCCGGACAGACCATTGAACTCAACCAGACGCGGCCGCTCCCCCTCATCGTTACCGGATGGAGCCGTGCCGAGAATGTTAGTAAGCCCGCCGGTCGCGATTACTCGATTTACATCGACGCCATATATACGGATGACACTGCCCTGTGGGGTGTGGTCTCGGGCTTCAGCACCGGTACCCATGACTGGGAAAAACGTCGTTGCATCGTCCTCCCCGAAAAACCCCTTAAATCCATCACCGTATATGCCCTTTTTCGAAACCACACCGGCACCGTCTGGTTCGACGATTTCGCCCTGCACGAATGCTCGAATACCGATATCCATCTCTTTGAGAATGTGCCCATTCAACTGACTGAGCCAGCCACCGTCCCTGATACTTCACCTTCGCGCGACCTGCCTGCCACAAACCGCGGACTCGTCCTCGACATCGCGGCCGACACCGACGGTCGCGCCACCGCCCTTCACATGAACGACCGCATTCTTGGCCGGACTTCGCTCGTCCCGTTTATCCGCGACGTGGCAGCGGACAGCGATTTCGTAGCGGGGCGACTTATCCAAAGCACAACAGAAGAACAAAGCCGTACATTGGAATGGAATTTCAACGACCTGGCCTTGAAACTGCGCCTGGAAATCCAAACCAACGCCGAAAGCATACGCCTAAACGGCAGCGTCCATGACCTTCGCGGCTTTGACCGCGCCGTGACCCTTTATATCCCTGTTCCGCTCACTGGCAATGATTGGACCTGGTGGCGGGACATGCGGCGAAGCACCCCGGCGCAATCGGGCGTCTTCATGAACACGTATCGCACAAATGCCGGGGCCACGGGCGAGTGTTCGCGCTATCCTCTCGCCGTTCTAACCAATTCTTCCGATGGCCTCGCGCTTGCAACCTCTATGACCGATCCCCGCCACTGCCGCCTTGTGTACGATGACGAGATAGGTCTTCTATTTGCGGCGTTCGATCTCGGATTGGCCCCTGATACAGCAAAGTTCCCTCAATCGGCCACATTTCAAACCCTCCTTTACTCCTTTGAGCCGGACTGGGGATTCCGGGGCGCCCTCCAACGCTACTACGCCCTGTTTCCGGAGTGCTTCGTCAAACGCATCGACCGAGAAGGGCTTTGGATGGCCTTCACCGACATCAGCACGGTTGACGGGTGGGAAGACTTCGGGTTTGCGTTTAAAGAGGGCACGAATAATGTGGGCTGGGACGAGGCCCATGACATCCTCACCTTTGTATACACCGAACCCATGACAACGTGGCTTCCGCTCCCCAAAGAAACCCCGCGCGAGGAAAAAGCCGCTCTCCAACATCTCACCGCCATGCTCGAAGGAGAGGATGCCCGTAAACGCCGTCAGGCTTCCGTAACCCTGCTGTCCTCGGTGCACGATGCAGACGGCAGCCCCTTAATTTACTTGCGCGATACGCCCTGGTGCGATGGGGCCTTGTTTCCCCTGAACGCCGACCCCGATCTGCCCACTACGCAAAGGCATCCTGTAAACCAGGCGCAAAACGAGTGGTTACACCTCGAACGCACTCTCTCGCCCCCCGAATGCGACCGGCTTAGCGCGTGGGGACATTACGGAACAGGATACAAAGTGGACGAAACCGTCGTTGACGCAGGCAACCGCGCTCTCCGTGTCTCGTTGCCGGCGCCCGCCAAAGCCGGAGCCTCCCAAACAATCGCCATCAATCAGACCAAACCTGCGCCCCTCGTACTTCGAGCCCGCATAAAAACACAGGAACTCGCCGGCGGTCCGGACAACGATTGCGCGGTGTACGTCGACCTCGTCCACACCGACGGGACGCCCTTATGGGGACGGACCCTACCGATCTCGCCCGGCACGGCGGACTTCACCACCCTCGAACGCACCATCGAGTCCGAAAAACCATTCAAGCAAGCCACGGTACACCTCCTCATGCGCGGCAACCATACCGGCACGGTTTGGTTCGATGAACTTTTTCTTGGAGAAGTGGGGGCTAATATGAACCTGCTTCGCGATCCCGGTTTCGAGGGCCCCATGGCATCCCAGGCCGCCGTTGACGGGGTTTACATCGATTCGTTCGTCTATTTCGCCTCGACGCTCAATTACCGCCGCGAACATTTTGTCTCGGCGGACTTCCCGCTTGTATTCGACGAGCATTCGCATGATGTGGGCATTATGACCCTCTTCTCGACCTTCCAATTCGAGCGTGAAATTGCATCGCGCGTGCATGAACGGGGCAAGCTCATGATGGCCAACGCGCCCCTTCACGCCGCATCCTTTCCCGCGGCCCATCTTGACGTCCTCGGCACCGAAACCAACTGGTTTCCTGAAGGCAAATGGCAGCCTATGACCGATGAAAACATGACTTTCCGCCGCGCCATGTGCTACCAGAAGCCTTACTGTTTCCTACTCAATACCCACTACGCCGCTCTGAACCTCCATGACATCAAGCGCTACATTCACCGGTGTCTTTTCTACGGCATGCATCCCGGACTCTTCAGCGAAAATGCCTCGACCGACCGTTTTTTCGAGAACCCCGATTGGTACGAGCCCGCCCGGCCTTTGTTCAAGAAGTACGTTCCGCTAATCCAGACGATCTCCCAAGCAGGTTGGCAGCCCATCACCTACGCGCAGACCGACGCGCCCGTCTACATCGAGCGCTTCGGCGAGCCGGACTCTGGAACGGTCTACTTCACCCTGCTCAACGAAACCGATGCCGAAATGCGCGCGAAAGTGCAGATAGACCTTGAGTCTTTGGGGATGAAAGACAAACCATCGAGTTTGAACGAATTGATCACCGACGAAGAATGGCCCGCAATCGCAACTGACACCCAATTAGAGGCGGAAATCACCCTGCCCCCTCACACCGCGCGTCTCTTGCATCTGAAAACACCGTAAACCGGGATGGAAAAAGTGCTCCGAACACCGATGGTGCTCAGGCACGGTCTTCTGTGACCGCTCCTTTCGGCAAACGCGACCCCATTCTCACACAGAGCCACGGCGCGCACAGAAAAGGACGTTGCCCACAAAAGGCCTTTATCTATGACTTCTTTCGAATGCCCTTCTTGCTGAGCACGTCCACGCCGCACTTGCGGGCGGCCTTCAGGAGTGACTGATCCCGGGTCGCAATAGGCAGGTCCAGCCGCATGGCAAGATCGAGATAAGAAGCATCGTAGGTGGAAAGTCCCGTGTCCCGTGCAAGTATGAAAACAGCGGTCAGCATGCGTTCGGGAGTCTCTTGATCGACTGAGATCGGTAGCTCACCCAGCAACTCGACAAACCGTACAACATCTGCTTTGCCGAGACGCCCTTTCCGTTCAGCCACGAGAAGGACATTTCCGACCTCCAAGGGCCAGATGGCCGGGACGAAGGCTTCGCCTTTGTCTAAACACTCCAGGACCGCGTCGCCATACGCGTTCGCCTCGTCTTCGAAACACCATCCCATTACCACGGAATTATCGACGACCAAACGCGCGGACATCACTTCCGCCCCTCGTCGAGCAGTTCGCGAATGGACAGTCCACCGAGACGATGCTTCCCGCGGAATTGCTTCAGTTCCGCGATCGTCTCACCAACGGGTTTTCTGCTTGCAACCGCCGGAGGATGCAGAACGGCGACGGGAACGCCGTATCTCTCAATAACGATCCGTTCTCCTTTTGCAACGCGGTCCAACAGTTTCGACAGATGCGTCTTAGCTTCAAAAGCGCCCACTCTGTCCATCGTCGCTCTCCTTTAAACTAGTCTCAAACTAGTTTAACACAGCCAAGCACGACAGGCAAACTGAATGGGGCTTTGGGAAAGTCGCTGTAACACTTAAACAAGCGGAGGTGCGTTCTAAAGAACATTCCCACGGAAGGCGGCATTTAGAGAACAATTTAACCGCAGAGAACGCAGAAAATCACAACGGAAAAGGGAGGCAGTTTTATGGCTTCTTGCGAATGGTTTTCGGCTGAGTGCTTCAACAACGCCAGTGACTACGAACGAAGTACACGCCAAACCTCCTGCTACCCCGGCAACACCTGTCTCAATGCATCCTTCACAAGCCCTATCTCGTCGAAGGGGATTGGCTGAAAGCCCTCGACGCGCTTGAAAACGACCGAGTCCTCGCGAAGCTGGAAGTTGAGCTTTTCGGAATCTACGAAACCGGGGTCCCCATTTCGCATCACCCAAT
>JAWODE010000692.1:0-2615 GCA_046483455.1 Candidatus Hydrogenedentota bacterium
GTTTTTTAGCTTTTCAAAGAAGGACTCGCTCTCGTCCGAATTATTCCCGACCGGGCTATCGAGTCGCTCGTTTAACTCTTCTACCAGGTTCCTTTCTTCGGGATCGAGGTCAGTCGGTGGTATGGCTTTTAATCTAACTATTTGGTCTCCCTTACCGGGTTTGTTTAAGTGAGGAATTCCTCTTTTCCGAAGTCTTATCTTTTCACCCGATTGGGTGCCCGGCTCAACCTCAATTTTTTCCACTCCGTCTAACGTGGGAACGGAAACTTCTCCACCCAGATCGTCGCGGGGCGCGTCGGGGCCATCCCCGAGTTTGCCGGTAATGCCCCGCTTTACTGCAACCCGGAGAATCCCGGCGTAATTGCCTCGGCCATTCAGCGTGCCATAGACATCGAGCCGGAAAAGCGTAAACGGCGCGCCTTATATATGACCAACGCGGCCGCGGAATATACCTGGGATAAATGCGCCTGGAAGACGTTACAGGCGTTTCGTACGCGGTAAGACCGTTGGTGTTCGGCTTCTATAGAGCCGTCAAGTATAATCGCGGTCTCTTTGCCCCATGAAAACGTGACCTTTTTGGAGACATGCAATGAATCATTGGTACGCCTCGTATGCCGCCATAATCGTAGTGATGACTGTAACCCTCCTGGGCGCTGGATACGCTACTGCGCAGGGAGAAACGCCCGGGTACAGCGTTATAGACCCCAGTACGGGGACCAACGAGTTCGGCGAAGAAATGCTCTGGTATGATGCCGCCGAGCTACCTATCGAGGGTCGAGGGTGGACCGATGTTGCGTCCACGTATGACCGGCTTCCCGCCCGTGCGGAAGGGGTCGTGCGGCCGCCTGTCTGGAATCTGAGCCATGATTCGGCGGGGATGGCCATCCATTTCATGACCGATTCCCCGGCGATTGGCGCCCGGTGGGTCTTGCGGGACAATGGTTTGGCCATGCCGCACATGCCGGCGACGGGCGTCAGCGGTATGGACCTGTATGTGAAACAGCAGGCCCGGTGGATTTGGGTTGCAAACGGCCGCCCCTCGGCAGCGACAATGCAAACCACGCTTGTGTCCGGTATTCCGGAAGGCATGCACGAGTACTTATTGTACCTGCCTTTGTACAACGGGGTAACGTCGGTGCACATCGGGATCAAACCGGATGCGGCCCTGGCGGCGCCTCCGGAGCGCCCGGAAGAGCGGCGCAAGCCGATTGTTTTTTGGGGTACGTCGATCCTGCAAGGCGGGTGTGCGGCGCGCCCCGGCATGGCTTATCCTTCCATCATTGGCCGCATGTTGGACCGCCCAACCATCAACCTTGGCTTTTCGGGAAACGGTCAAATGGAGCCCGAGATGGCGGAATTCATCGCGGAACTCGATGTCGAAATGTTTGTAGTGGATTGCTGCCCAAACCTTGGACCGGAAGAAATCGCCGCGCGGACCGAACCCATGGTGCACATCCTGCGCGAAGCCCGCCCCGAAACGCCCATCGTCCTTGTTGAAAACATCATTTACCAGGAGGGGTATTTTATTCCTTCCATGCGCGAGTCCTACGAAAAAAAGAACGCGGAACTGAAAGCGGCCTATGATCGCCTTGTCGAGAGCGGCGTCAAAAACCTACACTACATTCCGTGCGACAATCTGCTTGGTGACGACGTGGAAGCCACCGTGGACGGAACCCATGCGACGGACGTGGGCTTTCTCCGTATGGCAAAGGAAATCGCGCCCGTTTTGAGCCGCATTCTCGAGAGGTAAACCGCATCCGAACACCAGTTCCATGAGGTATTGTGCGATGTTAAACGAACTCGAGCTGTTCCGTGTCCGCATTGGTCTTCTTCAGGCCTTTTTGAAGGACCATAAATACGATGGGATTTTGCTCACGCGCGCCGACAATTTCGCCATGGCGACGGCGGGGAAACGCAATTACGTCTCCCTGTGCTCGGACATGGGCGCCAGTTCCCTCTTTGTTACCCAGAAGGGCGAAGCCTACTTTGTCGGCAATAACATTGAAGAAGCGCGCGTGATTGCGGAGGAATTGCGCCCCTATGGGTGTGAAATCCGGAGTTTCATGTGGTTCGAGGATTCCGCGGCCGCCCTGGTCCAGCGGGAGTTTTCCGGCACGCTCGTTTCGGATGACGGCAGCGTCGGGAAGAACGTCAACGGTGAAATGGCCTATATTCGCTCCCTTTTAACGGTCAATGAACTCGAAAAATACCGGCATCTGGGCAAGCTCGCCTCCGAAACCGTCACCGCGGCCGTAGAAGGCGCCGCCGAGGGCATGACGGAGGCGGATATCGCCGCTATCCTTATCGGTGAAGGCGCGAAACGCCGCTGCCAAGTGCCGATCGCTTTGATAGCGGCGGACCGGCGCATTACAAAGTTTCGGCATCCCTTGCCTACGACGGCCCCGTTGCTTCCTGACAGAATGCAGGAAGCGCAGGTGCGCGGATATGTGATGATTGTTCTTTCGCTGCTGAAAGAGGGGCTTATCGTATCGGTAACACGCTTCAATCGCGACGATGGAAGACTTCGCCGACGCGCTCGCGTTCTGGGTCGAAGACGGCGACGAGTCCCGGATCCGGGACATTCTCGCTCCCGCGGAGCAAGCGCTGACCTCGTT
>JAWODE010000035.1:0-9713 GCA_046483455.1 Candidatus Hydrogenedentota bacterium
CCATCCCCGCGGCCAATGGTCGTTACGACATCATCGTCACCGTCCTTGGAAATCATTCTTTTCCCCTGTTGCGTTACAAAATTGACGACATATCCGACGCGCCGATCGCCTATCCGGATCAAGGGTTTGCAATCCTACACAACGTTTCCGGCCGCAGCATTGACCTAGTACAAACTCGTGTAGGCAGACAATTGCACGGTATGAGTTTCGAGGACATTCTAGAGGAATACTCCGCCTTTCGCCGCTGGCGTGTTCATCAGGATGTGACCGGCTCAATTCCCGTGTTGATCGAGGCCTCGCGCACGATCAGCCCGCGTGTATTGACCAGACTCCAGCAGCAATTGCGGAAACTCGTCGAGGGCTATGACATGCAAGCCCAACAAGTGGACCAGCTTCCGCCGCCACCTGCCGGGAAACACCGTGCAATCATCTCGGATCTCACTGCGAACATCGCCTCGCAGCGCCCTTGGTACACAATGCCGTCGACCCGCGCTGACCCCAGCGGTTGCTTGCCCACGGACTGCGGGCGCTGGAGTCTGAGGGCGTAACATGCGCGCACCGTACGCGTGCTTGGCGTGAGCGTCTGACAGGAGTGACGCATTCCCCTGCGGCCTCTCTATTTGGTTGGCGGTCCTGCCGCCCAAGGTAGCGTGAAAGACACGTCCAATACCTCGCAAAGAAGCCATATAGGTCTACTGCCATCCCTGGACTTTTGAAAGTGGAATCCAGGTGCGCTTGCGGGCTGTAAACGCTATCCTTGTAAACCAAGACAATCCGCACTGTCAACAACCACTCTATCGGCCCGCTTCACACGCCTGAACAGATACCATCTCTTTACTCACTCGTCTGCGGCAATTCTATAAAGACCGTACAGGAATGTCAGTGTCGAGCACACCTGCCAATTCGCCCCATCTTGCAGCCGACAACTATGCGTCCTCGAAGTGGTCACTGCGGTACTTTCACGTGTACATCTGTTGTTTGCTCACGCTTGCCTGCCCCGCGGATAAGCTTCACTACCTGCTGCCGGTCATCTATTTGGCTGCAATTTTCTTTACGAATCGCGATTACGTGTTCATCCGTGTTGTGACAGTGTCCGGGATTGTGCTGTGCATTACCGCATTGTCTCTGTTAATTGACTGCTTTCGAGGCCACGAGGTCAACCTCCCCGGGGCTGTCATAGCCGTTATCGGATATTCTTTTCTGTTCATCGCCTTGGCAGAGCGACCCGACATTCGGATGAGTGACCGGGACTACCAGAACATCGTCGCACTCACGGCGTGGTTTGTCATCATCCAGTCGCTCATCGGATTCGTACAGTTCGGACTCAGTGGTGGTGAGTCGGATGCGGTAGCGGGCACTTTTGGAATTTTGGATTTCCGGCAGGGGCAGTATACCTTCGGGCAGGTCTTCTGCTCGTTGTGTCTGTCCGGCATGGTGCTGTTTCTCTTACTCGAATATAGACGTCCCTTGGCGGCGGTGGCCATCACCGCGGGGCTGCTCGCCTTTATCTTGGCGCAGGCTACGCACCAAATCGGACTCTACATTATCGCAATCGGGACGGTTGTGATGCTGCAATATCGCAGTCTCAAGTCCTTTGCATTCACCGTGACTTTGGCAGCTGTCATCCTGCTCCTTGTTCTGTACATTTATCCCGGCACGATCGATGACGGAATTGGCTGGTACCGAAAGACGTTCCAGATGTCAAAGTCGCCCAAACTGATAATCTTGGAAGATACCGGAAAGGTGGTCCGCGACATCAAAAATGTCCTTTTGGGGACCGGCATTGGTCAATTCACGAGCCGGGGCGCGTTAATCACGACGGGAAGCTATATTTCAGTCGACCTGCCGGACCTCTTCGTCGCCACGTCAGACTATTACGACAATCATGTCCAGTCCGCGATGCGGATCTACGAGGAGGTCGGCGAGGGAAGTGCGATCTCGAAACCCTATTTTTCCCTATTGACCATTCCTGTCGAGTACGGTGTGATTCAAGCGTCTTTGATCGCGTTGTTTTTGGCCATGCACTTCCGTCTTAACCTGCGATTGTCTCGTAGTCCTCACCCGCAGGTCGCGGCAACGGGAGTGTTTGCAAATATTGGGGTCCTCTATCTAGTCTTGCTGTGCATGGTGGAAAACTACGCGGAGTTTTGTCACGCGTTGCTTGTTCCCTTCGCGCTTTATTTGGTAGCTGTGTCGCGCGCCATACAGACGCAGACCAGTGGGAAAGAAGGCACGTCGGATCGGCCACGCACCATGGACGAGACGAGAACGGTGGACGCGCCATGAACGCAGCTCTTCGGCCGTCGATACGACAGGTCCACGGTATTCTAATATGAAAGTGCTACTGTGCCATAACTACTACCAGCAACCTGGTGGCGAAGATCGTTCTTTCGCCGCGGAGGCGGACCTGTTTGAATCGCGTGGGCACGAGGTCGTACGCTTCACGTTGCACAATGATGCAATCAACCGCATGCAGCATCGAGAAGTTGCATGGAAGACCGTGTGGAACAGGGACGTGTACAAACGGATACAAGCCGTAATTCGCCGTGAACGCCCCTCGGTCATGCATTGCATTAACACATTTCCACTCATTTCGCCGGCGTGTTATTACGCCGCTCGGCGGGAGGGGGTGGCAGTAGTCCAGTCTCTGCGCAATTATCGGCTGCTCTGCCCCGGCGCGACCTGCCTTCGTCAGGGGCGGATCTGCGAGGACTGTGTTTCTAAACCATTCGCTTGGCCAGCGGTTCGGCATGGCTGTTATCGACACAGCCGAGCAGGGAGTGCGGTAGTTGCAACCATGTTGACTTTTCATCGATGGAGGCGAACATGGTCCCACGCCGTCAATGTGTATTATGCCTTGACCCACTTCTCGCGCGACCGCTTCATCGCTGGCGGCCTTCCAGCGGATAAGGTTGTGGTAAAGCCAAATTTCCTTTCCGCCGACCCTGGTTTGGGAACGGGCACCGGGGGGTACGCCCTCTTTGTTGGCCGCCTGTCCCACGAAAAGGGGGTGGACACCTTGCTGTCGGCGTGGGCGCGGATGGCTTCACCGTGTCCACTGAAGATTGTCGGTGATGGGCCGTTGGCCGACCGCGTGCGTGCGGCGGCGTCAAGCGACTCTAGAATCACCTGGCTGGGATACCGCGAACCATCGGAAGTGTCGGATTTGATGGGCCACGCGGCCTGTCTGGTTGTCAGTTCCATTTGGTATGAAGGATTCCCGCGCACCATGCTCGAAGCCTTTGCACGCGGAACGCCCGTCATTGGAGCGAAGCTCGGATCGATTGGCGAAATCATCGCTCATAACCAGACAGGATTTCATTTCAACCCCGGAGATCCCCGGGACCTAGCCGCCAAGGTTCAGCAGCTAATGATGAATCGGTCACAGCGGAAGAGGATGCGGCGTGAAGCACGTCGGGCGTTTGAGCGGACTTACACGGCCGACGTGAATTATACCCTCACGCGTTCCCTCTACGAACGGGCGATCGGCGCAGCCACCGGTCGAAGGCCATCCGCTCCGCCCGGCCATGAGTAGCCGAACGCCCTGTCCGCAAAACGCTTCATGTCTGGGTGGTCGCTTCACCTTATTGAATCCTCGCGTGCTAATGGATCATTCACGAACGATTTCCATAAGCCAAGGAATGAGCTGACGCACATGCGAAACCCGAAAAATCACGTACAGGCTGTAGCCGGCAAACGTTACTACCGCCGACGCAAGGTCGATGGAGGGTTTTCGGGGGTGGATAGTTCTGCCCGTAATTGCCAAACCCAATACCATCGGCACAAAGCCGACGGGTAGAATCGGAGACTGGTAAACGCCGAAGCTATTTCTAAACCATGCCTAAGCACGATCTGTTCCCTGTCGACCCACATGGGCAGCTGATGCACGTTAAGTGGGCCGCGATAGAACAATGCCGTACACCCTTTCGTTTACTTTGAGGGCTCCGTTCATGAACGACGCTCGAGACAACCAGCTTGACTGCGGTGTCGCGTGGCCCCAAAAGGTCACTTTGTTCGGGGCAAAATACACGCCGACAACGTATGCCCAAGCGACGCGAGTCATCATCGCTGCGGCCGGGCAGTCGGTTTCCGGAGCGATTTCCTGCCACGCCGTCCACGCATTGGTCACATTCACTTCAAATTCGCAGATGCGAGACATCATCAACTGTTTCGATATGGTGCTACCGGACGGGCAGCCGGTAAGATGGGCCATGAACGTGCTGTATGGCACACGCCTACGGGAACGCATATACGGCCCGGAACTAATGACACGCGTATGCCGGCAGGCCGCTGAAAACGGCCTTCCCGTCTACCTTTATGGAGGAAGTCCCTCCGTTAGTGAGCAATTGCCACGGCAACTGCAACGCATGTACCCGCGGCTGACCATCGCTGGTTCGGAATCGCCTCCCTACCGTGAATTGTCGAACGCGGAAATGGACCGTGTAGTGGATCGGATCAATGGCAGTGGGGCCCGCATCGTGTTCGTTGGTCTAGGTTGTCCCAAACAAGATCTTTTCGTTCACCGAACAAGACACCGGATCAAGGCAGTCCAGATTTGCGTGGGCGCCGCATTCGATCTGCACGGTGCCGAAAATCGGATGGCGCCCACCTGGATGCAGCGTTACGGGTTGGAATGGTCATATCGCCTCTACAAAGAGCCACGAAGATTATGGAAACGATATCTTGTTACCAACACCGTTTATGCGGCAAAACTCGCGATTGCGCTATTACGGGTACCAACGGTGACGCGGCAACGAGAGCTGTGGGATGGGGTCATGAGGGATAGGGATACGGAGGCAGTACGTGATTGTGTGGAAGAGTAGCCTGCCGCCTCGATAATGACTGCCAGCAGGAGGCTCATCCTCGGCGGACACGTGAGAAACGCTGCAACGCGGTGACTGTTTTCGGCAGATCCCGAGATCCATTATCGCCACCCACTTACGACCACCTTTGGGGTTGACCTTATGGCCAGAGCTTGCCGGGGATGCAAGCGGAATGCATGTTGAAACGCTTATACCGATGCAGGCCCGTGCGTTCCGCGCGGCCGATTTCAAGACTTTTTGGCCAGAAGAACCGAATTTCACGCGGCTACATACCTACAAAAAGCTAAAGTTGTGGTAGCAACCGGGGTGCCCGAGCAGAACCGATTTAGATCGCGAGAAGCCCCACACGGTAACGCCGTGAACGATTTCGAATGGGTCCCAAAACACAGACGCAATAGCACCTCGCTGGTTGTGCTAGCACCGTTGCCAGTCTGCAACCAGGACAGGAAACAACGGAGATCCAGCGAAACCCCGTGAAAATATCGTTCACGGCGTTGCCCACAAGGGCGAGCGGGGCAGCATCCGCTGGAAGAATTCACGGCGATGTGAACCCGTGGCCGCGCGCACTCTGCCCTGGCCCTCGCAATACTCAAATTCCGTGAGTAGCGAGAAACCGCTGGGCTGTATTTTGCTTCAGGTGACAAGAGAAACACGTGTCTTGTCGCTAGTTCTCATTGTCGAATTCGAGGGCATGCTAAAATGTCGCGGGAAGTCCGACCCGATCGATCACACAAGCACGCCCGGCTGCGGAACCTTGCCTATCGTGCCGGCACCGGTGTATTGAAGTTGTTGGCGGTGGTACGCAGCACCTCAACCGGCTGGCCATCATTCAGTAAGCTCATGGCGGGACTCTTTATCGCGGCCGGCCTGGGCTTGGTGTTCACTCTTACGGTCGTTACGGCTCCTACGGCGCTCGCTTTGACCGCCGAAAACGGACCGATTGAAAACATGACAGCGGCCGCTTTTGCTCTGAGCGCATTGTTTTGTGCCATTGGTGCCTACCGCGTGGCAGCACCCCAGCGGTATTACTGCCTGGCTTGGGCGATTTTGTGTTTCGTGTTTCTGGGAGAAGAAATCAGTTGGGGGCAGCATTGGTTCCATTACCCGACGCCGGAATTCCTGTCCAGCAACTCGCAAGGTGAAGCGAACTTTCACAATCTACCCTGCGTCACGCCGCGAGTGGTTGACGGGCCATGCGACCTAATAACCAGCCAAGGGGCGTTCTATGCCGGATTTGGCCTCTATTTCCTGGCTTTCCCCGCGGCGACGCTCGGCAGCCGACGAGCGCGCCGTTGGGCTCAGCGACTCGCTTTCCCGACCATTCCGATCGCTATGCTGACGGCCATCTGGATCCCAATCGGTGTTTCCTTCTTACTAGCGATACTGACAGAATTCGGGCCGCGGCGAGAGTCGCTCACTGAAACACGTGAGTTCCTGTGCGCGGCGTCCATCCTGGCATATACGTTGTTACTCGCGCGCTCGGGCCACCAGGCTGATTCGCTGGCAATGAAGACCGCCGAATAATGGTATGCGGGAGGTCGGCATGGATCACACCAACCGTACGACCTACAAAGGATACATCGCTGTTTGCGATTAATCAGAGCGTAATATCATGTCTCACATAAACCACGGTACAGCGCCGCGCGTAAGCATCGGTTTACCTGTCCATAATGGAGAGGACTATCTTGAGCAAGCGATCGACAGCCTGCTGGCGCAGAGTTTCCGCGACTTCCAGTTGATCATTTCGGACAATGCGTCCACCGATCGGACGGAGGACATATGCCGGTGGTATGCCGCGCGGGATTCGCGCGTGATGTACCACCGACTGCAGACAAACCGCGGAGCCACCTTCAATTTCAATCATGTATTTCGGATGTCACACGGAGAGTATTTCAAATGGGCAGCTTCTGATGACGTCTGTGCTCCAAACTTGGTCGAGCGATGCGTTGAAGTGCTCGACACGAACCCAGATGTCGTGTGGTGTCACGCCCAAAGCGCCAAGATCGACGGTCACGGCCGGATGCTGGGGCCGGATGACCCCTTGGCCGAAGGAATGGCACACACCAGCGCAGCGGGCCACCCCAGATCCTTTTACAACTCGCCAAAATGCCACCGGCGGTTTGCGGGCGTTCTACTCGGAACGAATTGGTGCGCCGACGCGTACGGTCTGATGCGCTCAGACGCCTTGCGGAAAACAAGGCTCTATCCGGCATGCTTTGGCAGCGAGAAGGTGCTCCTAGCCGAGTTGGCCCTCTTAGGCGCATATCAAGAGATCCCGGAAACTCTGTTTTTCAAGCGAACTCACGCTAAGGCCGCGAGTAGCCTGGGAAGTGCGTCCGCCCAGGCCGCTTTTGCCAACCCCGCGGCGAAGAGCAGCGTGCTACGCAACCGGTTACATCTCCTGAGCGCTCATCTGGCAGCGATCCGTAACGTGAAAATGGGGCCCTACCAGCGTTTCATGTGCTATTGGGTGCTACTTAGATACTTGCTGCAAGTGCACAAATGGAGACGGATATTCCGTGAGGCTTTCCGCGACACGGCCATCGGTGCTCTGCCACGACGACAGGAACAATCATCATGAAATGCTGTCCACTTTTTGGACACAGTGGACCATCATTAATTGGATATGGAAGAGCCAGTTATTAGCGGTTTCCTTGCTCGCTCACCGTGAAAAGCTACAACATTTCGAAACATGGAGTTTTGGCGAACATGACTGTGGCGTTCAAACAAGCGTTCTCTGGGCGTACGATATTCGTCACAGGACATACGGGATTCAAAGGTTCATGGCTATGTCTGTGGCTGCATCGTTTGGGTGCACGCGTAATCGGTTACGCCTTGGAGCCGCCAACGACGCCGAACAACTTCACATTGTGCGGTGTTCGTGAAACGTTGGAGCGCCATTACCAAGCAGATATTCGTGATCAACGTACCTTGCATGCCGCGATGCGGGGTGCGGAGCCCGACGTCGTGTTTCATCTGGCCGCCCAATCAATCGTGCGAAAAAGCTACGACATCCCCTATGAAACATTTGACGTAAATACCATGGGCACGGCCAGTGTCTTGGAAGGTGCTCGGGAATTGGACAATCCATGCGTGGTTGTCTGTGTGACCAGCGACAAGTGTTATCACAATCGGGAACAGGTGTGGGGATACCGAGAACAGGACGCGATGGGAGAACATGACCCGTATGGCGGCAGTAAGGGGGCAGCTGAATTATTGATTCGGTCATATCGGCATTCTTTCTTTCCATCTGACCGTTACGACTTACATGGGATTAAGTTGGCCAGTGGACGAGCTGGCAATGTAATCGGCGGCGGCGATTGGACCCCGGACGCACTTATCGTAGACGTCGTCAAGGCACTGACGGCCCATGAGCCAGTCGTATTGCGTCGCCCTGATGCTTATCGGCCCTGGCAGCACGTGCTGCAGGCATTGAGTGGCTATCTCACTTTGGCGGCGCGCCTGCTGGAGGACGATAATCCTGGCCTTTGTAGTGGCTGGAATTTTGGGCCTTTGGCCGGGAGTGAACGACCAGTGCGCGAAGTGGTCGAGAGTTTTTTGAAACACTGGGGTAGCGGCCAGTGGATCGACGGAAGTGAACGCGATGGTCGACACGAAGCGCAAATCCTGCGTCTGGCCATCGACAAGGCAATCTGGCAGCTGGGATGGCGGCCGCGATGGTCGATCGAGGACGCGTTGTATCGTACGGCTGCTTGGTATCGGCGTTACATGGATGCCCCCGACACGCTGACTGATCTGACGTATGAACAGATAGAGGCCTATGAATCGCTCCTCACTTGACCGCTTTCCTCACTTAGTCGTTGCCCTCGCCAGACCTCTTCTGTTACAGTTAAATGTCACACACACGGCACACAACCGACAATTGGACAAACGAAGGCCGTCAACATGACTACAATTCACCCTGCGGGGACCACCAGGTTCCGCGCTGATTTCTCAAAGTCCATTGAACTCCAACAGAAAAGCCACGCTCTAATTCCGGGCGGCTGTCACACCTATGCCAAAGGGGATGACCAGTTTCCGGTGATGGCACCTGGCTTCATCGCCGAAGGGCGTGGCTGCCATGTTTGGGATGTTGACGGAAACGAGTACATCGAGTACGCGCCGGGATGCCGAGCCGTGACGCTGGGACACGCATACCCGCCGGTAGTGGAGGCGGTTCGAGCGGAACTAAGTCGCGGCACGAACTTCTCCCGTCCGGCCCCCATCGAGGTAGAGTGTGCCGAGATGCTTCTCGGAATGATCGCCGGGGCGGAGATGGTCAAGTTTTGCAAAGATGGGTCGACTGCCACCACCGCGGCCGTCAAGCTCGCGCGCGCACACACCGGGCGGGACAAAATCGGATATTGCGCCAGCCATCCGTTCTTTGCCGTGCATGACTGGTTTATCGGAACCACGGCCATGGATGCCGGGATTCCTCAAGCGACCAAAGACTTATCCGTGCCATTCCAATTCAACGACATTGACAGCGTCCGCGCGCTTTTCAAGGAGCATCCGGGCCAGATTGCCTGTTTGATCATGGAACCGGCGAAATACGACGATCCACGGGACGGATTCCTACACAAGGCCATGGATCTCTGCCATGAGAACGGCGCTATCTTCATTTTGGATGAAATGATCACCGGGTTTCGTTGGCACAACGGCGGAGCGCAAAAGTATTATGACATCATTCCAGACCTCTCGGCGTTTGGCAAGGCGTTCGGGAATGGATTCGCCATCTCCGCATTGGTAGGCAAACGCGAGCTCATGGAGATAGCCGGCCTGTACCACGACAAACCGCGAGTCTTTCTTCTCTCCACTACGCACGGCGCCGAGACTCATTCCCTCGCCGCGGCCATCGCCACAATGCGAGTCTATCAGAATGAACCCGTG
>JAWODE010000102.1:0-4590 GCA_046483455.1 Candidatus Hydrogenedentota bacterium
GTCACCAGCGCCCCCGATACAGGGGTCGCGTCAAAATCGCCCTTGGTCATGTTAACCCACGTATGCGCCCGGTTCTGAATCCACACCAGCGCCTGCGTCTCCCCCACAACACCGAGGGCTCTCAAAATCGGCTCCGCACGCAGCCATGGCACTTCATAGCTCACATAAAACCAATCATTACCAGGGTTTTCCACAATGACGGTGTGTTTGCCCTTCGGCAATTTCACACGGTAGGTACGGTTATACTGATTCAATGTCGTCGTCTCGTTATCGGTGTCGGCGAAATCCTCGGTGCGGACAATCTCGCCCTCTACGCGAATCTCGAGCCGTGCGCCGCCGTGTCCTGAAACGCCTTCTACCCTCACACCGAAGGTGGTCTCCTCGGGTACGTCGACCTCAAACGTGACGGGGTTGTGGAGGTCCGGGTGATTGCGCACGCCGTGGAGGAGCCGCGAGAGCGGCACGTCGCTCTTGACATCGCCTTCGCGCGTAATCCGCACCGTGGTTGGCTTGTTCCACGGGGCAGGCTCCCACGAGACGCCCTCTGTGTGCAGCAGGTTGTCTTCGTGGGTTCGCCAATCCGCGGCATCCAAGCCCTCGAATTCAGCTTCGAGGGGCCGAACCCCCTGCTGCACGAAATCGAAGCCTTCGGTCCACCGGTAAAACGCCCCAAAAATCGGATACAACTTCCGGGGATGGACGTACGAGTCCCACCACCACGTCATGGGAATGCCCGCCTGAAGTTGACCGACACTGCTGAAGGCGCCATTGTGGATATGAATGCCGTCGGGGTCCATTTCCCCCGCCCGGCCACCGTGGTCGATGCCGTATTCCCCGTGAAAATGCGGCTTGATTTGGACGGCACGTTTCCCGGCGCGGTCCAGTCCCAGATCGCGGGCCATATCCTTGGCTTGATAATGGTGGGTTTGCACGAAGTCGAGTTCCGGCAAACAATCGACATTGGGGTCGCCCCGCGGGCCCGCAAAACTGGTGGTAATCAAGTGGTCCCACGGATCGAGCTCACGGAGAAACCCTGCCATATTCGCATGCCATGCCGCTACGATGTCACTCTGGTAGTCATCGACGATGTCAACCTCGTTCCAGAATTCCCACGCGAATACGCTTGAGCTGTATCCGTAGCGAGCGACAAGATACCGCAACCGGTCCCGGTATGCCGTCAACATCGTTTCGTTGGTGAAATACTCCGATGACTCGGACAGCGGCCCGCCATTGGCCTCAATGTATGGCGAATCCTCCCATGCCCCATAAAGACTCTCCTTCGAGCGCAGAATATTAAAACTGTCGATGCAGACCATGATTCGCAGGCCGAGCCGTTCGGCCCGTTCGAGCACATAATCCAGGCGCCACGCATTACCCAGCGCAATACCATCATATCCGCTCTCATTTGTGTTCATCGCAAACGTCGTCCATGAAGGAGATAACCACACGCGAAAAAAATTACAATGGGCCTCCGCATATTTCGGTAGCCAGTCGTCGTAGTTGTAAGTACCGCGCGCACCGCCCCAGCATACGTTCGCGCCACGCAAATACAGGGTCTCTCCACGGTCGGTAACAAAGTACCGGTGGTCTGCCGGATGCGTACGCGCCATCCCCGGCACGTCCGCCGACGAGATGGTTACCGCGATAGGCTCTGAATAAACCGTTCCCGATGCATCCTTGGCCCCCACACGCAACGAGTATCGGCCCGCCTTTGGAAACGACAATCGCGCTTGCCACTGGGACTCGCCCGCCACGGCCAAGACTTCCCGGCTACCCTTCTCCGTCTCTTTCAGTTGCCGCTCGAATGGCTGATATAAAAACGCGGGCACTCCATAGTGCGGCTGCCCTTCTTCCTCAGGGACTACCTCGACATCCACCCGAACTTCTTCACTTCGGAACGGATTGGTATAACTCGCTTCGAGATCGATGTCGAGCGTCACCCGCTCAAAGACACGCGCGTCTGTCTTGTCCGCTTCGACACCGGCGATGCGTAGAGGCTTGTCCATTTCAAGCGGATGCTCCGCCGCTCCCGAGAGCGCACTGATACAAACCAGGAAACAACTTAAACCATGCATTTTCATGCCTGAGTCCCTCTTATTCTGACCGGACACACCCGCGGCTGAACCGCGGATGCAAATCATACTCCGCCGCCCCCTCGAGACCAAGCTCCCAAATCCCGCACGCGGTAACCGAAAACAAGGACTGTGCTAATCACGCGGAACTGAGTGACACAAACAGCCGAAACGGGATTGTTCCCAACTCGTCCGCATAACAGAGGTCCCCTCTTACCGGATTCCGCCGATTCGCCTTCATCGCCGCCTGTCAGTACGATAAATGGAAGGAAATGGAGGAATTAGCTACCTGAGTATTCAAGAAGCGTGTAGAAAGTAAAATAAGACGTCCCTGAAAGCGTCGATAGCGCAGCCCGCAAGGAACAAAAAGGCTTCGGTCTAGCTTAGCCCACGGAAACGGCGTTTCGGAAAGCGGGCATTGCATCCCACGTTCTGTTTTGCAGAACACGGCCGTTCTTCTTCTTATTCACGCCTCCCCACTGCTTGAAAAAAAAGGCTGTATCGCTGAGTTGACACTCCCGCTTGATGCTTACCACCCACTCTTCTTGCATAGGCCGAGCGCCGGGGCCAGATTCTCCCCCGACGATAACCCAGTCAATTCCTTTCAAATTCAATGATGTGATTGGACCAAGAAGAGGCTCCATCGAGACAAAACGCACTATCGCGGGAACACGACGCAGGAGTTGGATGCGCTCCAAATACGCTGCACTCTCAACTGTTACTCCCATCCAAACATTTTCCGGCCATGAAAGGTCAGCCGCCAGAGTGGCTAAGCGCTCGGCTCGCTTGGTCAAGACTTGAAACTGATGCCAATGCGCTCTCTCCATGGTTCGAAAAACGCGCTGAATGAATGCAACATCCACTTCTTCGTGAAATAAGTCACTCATGGAGTTCACGAAGATTATCCTGGGTTTCCGCCACGATAAAGGCAATCCCAGCGCATGCTCGTGCATCGTCACCGCAAAACCATTCACATAATTCGGCTGGCCCATCGCTTGAAGACGCTTGGCCATGCGTTCCGCATAACAGTTCGCACAACCGGCGCTCACTTTTGTGCACCCTGTGACAGGATTCCACGTTGCCTCGGTCCATTCTATTTTGCTCTGGCTCATTTGGAGTCTCTCATTCGGTAGCGCACCCTCGGCGCCTCTTTGTAGGCATTATAGCTCAAGTAAAGGGCGCTTTTTCTGGCGGTGTCTTCTGGATTCAGCGGTTCGACCTCGACACAACCATCCTTGACCATCTCAGAAACAATCTCTTTTGCTTTCTTGCCGGGAAAACCATGCTTAAGACAGAATAAATACAGCACCTTGTTGTCTGGAGACTGTTCTCGTACAAAAGATTCCACTTCCTTCCTAAAAAGATCAACTTTCTTCGGAACGTTCCCTTCCGGCCATAAGGCCTGCTGCCCGCCCCAAGAAAGATCATCATAAATGTTGAAATTGGCTTCCCCGGCATACCGATCCAATTTCCAGCAAGCACTGAGGAATTCCTCGAGGCCCTTCACGTGACGTGTTCCGAATATGACACCATAGATATTGCTTCCTTTCTTAAGGGAAAATGGAACCAGGTAATAGTTGATACCATGAAGCTCGCCCTGAAAATACTTGCACATATATTTGTGAATAAATTTGTACTCGATACTCTTCATTTCTCTCGGGTCAATCTGAAACCTTTCTTGAATTTCACGTGTTCTACAGAACCGATGGATGAAAGAGGACGAAACAAAAAACAGGATATCAGTCATCCCACACGTGGCCAATGTAGCAATAGTACCAGGGGTGACTTCTTTGAAACCAAACTGATCCATTATGAGCAAATTCGCGGAATCGCTGCTTTGCACCAGGGGCAGGTAATGGTTAAAAGCGTCCTGAAACGGAAGTTGAGTATATTCTCTGTGACAACACTCTTTTGGGCAGGCGCTTTCTTCCACATGGTGCTTCAAATTATTGATATTGGCCTCTTCAACATCATTAAGCGCTATTAGGACTGGTGCGTCAGTCTTTTGGTCCCAATGCTGTTCGCAGTATTTCCTCAGTTCTTGAACAACGATCAAGGCGGATCCGGCTTGCCCCTTGGCATCTTTTCCTCGACCAGCAAAGAAGTCAAAGATATTGATTTGCGATGGCGCCAGACCCGACCTCTTCCATCGGCTAAGAAATATGTGCAACCACGCACGAATATAGTGCCGGAACAGTTCAAGTTTTGTGAGTGTCACCTCATCGAAAGGCTCATCATGAAACTTTGTCACTGCTCCCCCTGTGCAGACAAAGGCTGTATTACTAACGGTAAATATAGCAACGTGGCCTGTAAATCACAAGACCTTTCGCCCAGATCGCCGGGTAACATGCGACTACATAACTCAAGAGTGCCGTGGCTATCGGGTACAGATTCAATAGGCGAGTCACCCATCTGGTGAGGCTGGAGACTACTCGGCCATCTGGAGCGCCGAAGGCGCGCTAACATACCAGCCCAGCCTGAAGGGCTGGGTATATACGCATTCCTATACATCCCCCGG
>JAWODE010000126.1:0-7760 GCA_046483455.1 Candidatus Hydrogenedentota bacterium
TTTCGTCTTCCATGTGGGGCTTCCTCTGGTACGGCTGGTTCCGAAAAATTGTACGGCAGGCGATGCGGTCGTGCACCCGGACTGCCCATCAAGGCAATGCTGGAGCGTGCCTTGTGGGAAACGGGGACGGATTTATTTCCTGGGGTGGCCTCAGGTCGTAGGAGCGGCTTCCAGCCGCGATTCAGCGCTGGATAAGGTGCCCAGGTCGTAGGAGCGGCTTCCAGCCGCGATTCAGCGTTAGGGTGAGGTGCCCAGGGCCATCGCGGCCAGAGGCCGCTCCCACAAGGGCCGCTCCCACAAGGCCCGGGGTGGTCCTGGCTCCTAGGAGCGGCTTCCAGCCGCGATTCAGCGCTGGACCCTTCCTCGAAGGATGAATTCTTCAGTAGATTCGGTTGTTCGGCGGCGGTGACGGGAAGAACGGCGAGAACAATACCCGCCATGAATGCTCCATAAGGCGCGAGGCGACGAAACGAATGGACCATGCTATACCCCCGTGGACCCAGATGCATGAGTCGTTGCGCAATGATACCCCCGAGTATCCGTTTAGCAAGGGAGCCTTTTCAACAAGGAGCAGACGGCGGTGAGCACAAAGCATTTCCGTCACTTCGCGGAAACCATAGACGCCGAGCTCCCGTGCATAGTCAGAATCTTCGAATATTGGCCCGCGGCGCCACGTTATCACGACAAAATATGTCTGCCTCGAAAATTCTTCTTTTGGGTGTGGGACCGGCGCTCCCGGCGGTCATTATCACAAGGAGCGCGGACGTATCCGTCCGCGGTGGTCTTATGGACGGGCAGGAATGCCCGTCCTCCGTTGCCGGAGCGTGGTTGGCGGCATTTTCATGGTCTACGGGTGAGCCGAACGGCTCATGGTTCGCTGCCTCGAAAATTCTTGTTTTCTCCGGTGTGGGACCGGCGCTCTCGCCGGTCAGTATTACAAGGAGCGCGGACGTGTCCGTCCGCGGCGATCTGATTGACGGGCAGGACTGCCCGTCCTCCGTTGCCGGAGTGTGGTTGGCGGCAAGTTCATGGGGTAGGGGTGAGGCGAAAGGCTCTTGCTTCGCTGCCCCAAGGTTTTTATGCGAGTCGTTCCTCATTTTCACGGTCTACGGGTGGAGCCAAGGACTCGTGTTTCGCTGGGCAAGAATACGCCCGTTGCTTTTGGGAGATTCATCGTAGTTGCTGGAAAAGTCCCGGCATGAAAGGCATATAAAACCCTTGGTGTTGGCTTAGGGATTCACTTTTTCTCAGTTTTTCTCATTGCATTCGAATGTATGGGTGTGCTACTCTTCAATACGATTTTTCTCCAGGAAGGAAATTGAGCAGCTTTTGTTTGAGGGGGAATGCGTACACAAATGCATTTTACATTTTTAGTGAGTTTGCTGCGGAGTAATCCGCAGTTATAGGATTTGCAATCCATTTTGGTTAGGATATAATTGGTGTTGTACTCAGTTGGAGAGCGCTGTTCTGTACAGCCTCAAACCCGGTTGAATGGCTAAAATGAAACAATCGTTTAGTACTTCGGAAGTTGCCAAATACTGTCACGTCACGCCAGACACCATTCGAAAATGGGCGGAGGCCGGCCGCATTCATGTGTTCAAGACCCCAGGAGGACACCGCCGCATTCGGCACGAAGACCTCATCCAGTTTTTGCACGAGAATAAGATACCGGTCCATGCGGATCTGCGCGACGCAGGCACCAAGATTCTGGTAGCCGATGAAGAAAAATCGGTCATATCGGTCATTCAACGGTTTCTCGAACGGTCCCACAACTCGTTTCAGGTGACCGTGGCGATGGATGGCTTTGATGCGGGGCAGCAGATGGCGCTATTCCGCCCCGATGTCCTGTTCATGGATTTACATATGCCGGGTTTCAGCGGCGCGAGTATTGTCACCCGGATTAAGGGGAATCCGGAATATGCGAACTCCCAGGTTATCGCCCTGGTCGATTCCGAAGACCGCCAGTTAGGGGAGGCTGCCGTTGAAAGCGGCGCGGCGCTCTGCCTTCGGAAACCGTTTACTCCCGACGATTTGCGGCGTGCTTTGGCCAAGGTCGGCGTCGAAGTCAATTAAACTTCTCAAGACAGCCAAACTCTTATCGATGTAAGGGGCCTGTTTGGGGGCTCCTTTTTTCTCTGAACGTGTGCCCAGATAAAGAGCGGGCGCATGCGTTTGGAAGAATGCCTTTCGCTGGCCTCCCTTTCCTGTCGATTCCCTGCACGCCGTCACAAAAATGGAACGCAAGGATTTCGCCTGTACCTGAGACGAGAGGGAAGGTGCGGTGACAATTCCCGTGGCGATTAGCGATAAATACCCGTCTTTTGCAACTATGCACTGTCATCCTTGAAAGCCGAAATCTTTACGCGGCAAAAGCTTACGGCTATATGTCATAATAGAGATAGAACTCGTATGGATGGGGGCGGAGTGCCACTTGTTCGGCCTCGCGCTTCCGCTTGTAGTCGAGCCACGTTTCAACAACATCCTTGGTGAACACGTCTCCCTTGAGTAAGAATTCGTGGTCGGCTTCCAAGGCGTTTAATGCCTCCTCCAGGGTAGCGGGGGTCTGAGGTACAAGGGCCTTTTCTTCCGGCGGCAGGTCGTAAAGGTCCTTGTCGAGCGGCTCGCCGGGATCGATTTTGTTTTGGATGCCGTCGAGGCCGGCCATGAGCATCGCGGTGAAGGCCAAGTAGGGGTTGCACGACGGGTCGGGCGCGCGGAACTCGACGCGCTTGGCCTTGGGGCTGGGTGAATACATGGGGATGCGTATGCAGGCGCTGCGGTTGCGGCTCGAGTAGGCCAGGTTGACGGGTGCTTCGTATCCGGGGACCAGCCGCTTGTAGGAATTCGTGGTCGGGTTTGTTAGCGCAACCAGTGCACGGGCGTGCTTAAGCAACCCGCCAATGTACCAGAGGGCCTCCTGGCTTATTCCGGCGTACTTGTTTCCGGCGAAGAGGGGTTTGCCGTCCTTCCAGAGGCTTTGGTGCGTATGCATGCCCGAGCCGTTGTCGTTAAAGAGCGGTTTCGGCATAAAGGTCACGGTTTTTCCTGCGGCTAAAGCGGTGTTCTTGATGATGTATTTGTACATCGTCATCTTGTCGGCCATGGCGGCGAGGGTGTCGTAACGAAGGTCGATTTCCGCCTGGCCGCCTGTAGCCACTTCGTGATGATGGCACTCGACCTCGAGGCCGCATGCCAGCATAGTGGCGACCATCCGGCTGCGTAGATTAGACTGTGAATCGGCGGGCGGTACCGGGAAGTATCCCTCTTTGTGGCGGAGCTTGTAGCCGAGATTGGGCATCTCGTCCACTCCGCTATTCCAAATGCCTTCCGCGCTGTCCACTTCGAAGAAGGCCATGTGGGCCTTTTGATCGAAACGAACGCTGTCGAAGATGAAGAACTCGGCTTCCGGGCCTATATAGGCGGTATCGGCAATGCCGGTTGAGACCATGTACGCTTCGGCCTTCTGTGCGATGCAGCGCGGACAGCGCGAATACCGTTCTTTGGTAATGGGGTCGAGGATGTTGCAGTACAGGATTAGCGAGGGGATATCGGTAAAGGGGTCGAGGTTGGCCGTGGTGGGGTCGGGCATGACCAACATGTCGCTCTCGTTGATGCTTTGCCATCCCCGGATGCTGGAACCGTCGAATCCGAGGCCTTCTTCGAACGTGTCTTCGCTCAATTCCGAGGCCGGGATATGGAAATGTTGCATCAGACCCGGGAAGTCCATAAACCGCATGTCGATGAACTGCACATTTTCCTTCTTGACCAAGTCAATTACATCTTTGGGGCTGTAGTCTTTAATCATGGTGTCCTCCCGGCTAATTTTTTCGAGGCCTCCCTCAACCTGCGGGCTGCAAACGGTTGTAGGGGGCGTCCCGGGAGCATTTAAGGACGGCCCGCGTCTGCAGCCACGTTATCCAATAGCTATTTCACCCGATTCGCCTGTGCGAATCCGGACAGCTTCTTCGATAGGAGAGACAAAGATTTTCCCGTCACCGATTCGGCCGGTCGAAGCGGCTTTGACGATGGCGTCGACCACGGCCTCGAGTTTGTCGTCGCTGATGACAATCTCGAGTTTCACCTTGGGCAAGAACTCGACGACGTATTCGGCCCCGCGATAGAGTTCCTTGTGGCCCTTCTGGCGGCCAAAGCCCTTGACTTCCGAAACGGTTAATCCTTGAATCCCGATTCCTGAGAGGGATTCCTTAACCTCCTCGAGTTTGAAGGGCTTGATGATGGCTTCAACTTTTTTCACGTGCGCCTCCTTTCCATGTTCTTTCGGGTGTGTCTACGAATCTCGCGAAACAGAAACGGAGATAGGGTAGCGTAACCCGGCCTGGAAAAGGAAGCCGCTCATGACTCTCTCTCAAGCTCGTTATGCGTTACGCAAAGGGTGTGCCAATCCCGTTATCGGCTGGGTCTTCGCTCATATTCGGTCGTATTTGGGGCATTTTTGCGCGTGCAGGGGGTTTTGATCGCCGTACTTGCGTCGCGCCAAAGACGACATATTTGTCAGACATAAAAAATGGAATCGACAAAAATGTAGGAAATTTGTCGCGCAACATGGCCTAAATAGAGCTCTGGGCTTCGCAATCCAGGGTTTTGGGTCCCTGCTGAGATGGTAGCTCTACGGCGAGTCCAGGACGCCTGTGCTCGCTATCGGTATTAGAAAGAATGCCGAGCTTGCGCTCGGCGTTCCCAGGCGCGCTTATCCCCGCCAAGGGGCTTGCCCGTCTCAGGAGGGGACAGAAGACGCTGTTCCCATCGTCATTCCCGTACACGCAGGAATCGAGAGGGCCTCGGGAAGTACCGTGTGGCGGCACACTGGGCCCCTGCTTTCGCAGGGGTGACGGGAGCGGCAGGGTGACACGAAGGGGCAGGCAGAGGTGGATCGGCTCCCCTCCGTCATTCCTGCGGACGCAGGAATCCAGAGGTCTTGAGTGATGCCAATTCAAGTTACCCGGTGATCGGAGATTAGTTTCTGTTATCCAGAAGCACACGGGGGTATGCGATGCGCACGCCGTCGCCGGGGCCGATATCGAGGTAATCGAAGGATTCGCCGACCTGGAGCGCGGTACTGTCCTTGACCTGGATACGGAGCGGTGTTCCGGGAACGGTGGCCACCACACGGGTTTCTCCGCCGTTAACGGCCACGATGCGTTTACCGTCGAAGAAACGGGTGGAGTGCGCTTTCCGGACGGTTTTAGCGTATTCATGGGTGATTTCACTGTCGATGGTCCTTGCGTCGGGGATTGCGCTGACCCGCCCGGTACCGAGGGCCAACGTGCTGGCCTGCAGGAAGAGCTTGTTGCGTTCAGCGTGTTTGACGTGGTACGCCGTGGTCCGCGAATAGGCGGGATTCGAGAACACCGCGACCAGCCCCTCGATTTGACTTGGCGGCTCAGCATCGAGAATGACGGCGCGATTCTTGACGTCCAAGTCTGTTACCGTGGCGTCGAACGCACCCGGTCCCTTATGAACTTCCGTTCCGTTTACCGCGAGATGAGAGCAGCCCACGGTTTGAGTGCGCGCGATGGTCTTTCCCTTACCTTGAATATGGAGAAAATCGCCTTCAAAAGCTATTGCTCCGTACGGCGAATCGAAATTTCCATTCGCAAATGCAAGGATGTCAACGGTTCCATCAGTATGAGTTATTTCCACGGTTTCTTTCGCAAGCCGTTTGACCGATCGTAAACGGGGCGCCGGGGTGAATTTCTCGTCTGTGAGTTCGCCGAAGGTGATCCCGCAGAGGCCGCCGTAAAACGCTGAACCGTCTCCTATGCGAAAGGTGAAGGTATGCTTTCCGGGCGACGTGTCGACTTTTCCCAGAGGCAGAGCCACGGGTCCGCGGATGGTCTCAGCACTGAGAGAAAGCGGTTCCCCCACCTGTTGACCATCCCATTCGAATGTGACCGTGCCGTAACTGGGGGCCTGGATACCATGTGCCACGAGGTCCGCCGGCGTGTCCGGTCCGAGCTCCAGTTCGAATTCCATGAGGTCGCCGGGTTGGGTCCCCTTGAGAACGATGGCGCTCAAACCCGGGAGGGTTTTCGCCTCCGCGGTTTCGCGGATCAGGCGAGCGCCCAATTCGTTGTAGTCGAAATCGTAAGAGACTACGTCTTGAAGATACGGTTCGTAGACCGCGACGAAGGTGCTTTCGAGCGGGTTCTCGTCTTTCGATTCCCGCCGCGCGATGACGTAACTCGATAGGGGTAGGTGGGGATAGAGTCCCGGCGCGGACGCATGAATAGCTTGTGCGGGGTCTCCGGCGACGTGCATGCGCATTTTCGTCGGGACGGCTCCGTCAACGGACCAAATGCCGCCCCAGGAACCTGAGGGTATCCCTTTGCGGACGTCGAAGAAGAATCCGTATCCGTTTCCGGGTGGGGGATTCCAATAGGGCTTGCCGGGATAACCGATGATATCGCCATCCATGCCGATTTTCTCGCCCCAATTGTATCCTTTGGCAAGGCTGCCTTTGTGGGATACGAGAGCATCGATACCAAAGGGTTCGAGATTGGCGCCAATGCCGGCGAATCCGTAATCGTGGGTTTTGCCGCCTATGACGCGGAATACGTCCACCAGATACCCCCCGTCCATGAGCGCTACCGTTCGGCGGTATTCGGACACGTTGGAGGCGGCATAACTGAGTTCGCTGGTGGCTTCAACCATTTTTGCACCCGGCAAATCGGCGAATGCCAGGAGGCTGCCGCCCGAGCCGGGCGCCGCGAACTGATTGGATTCGTCGACCGTGACGAGACAATGGCTCACGGTGCTCGACGCCCAGCCCACATGAGCATGGGTGCTGCCGAGGCCGTAGCCGATATCGTAGCTGAGTTCGTAGCCGTTGGCGTAATAAAGCAGGCCGAGGTCGTCGGGGTCGCCGTGGTTCAAGCTCGGTCCGAAGCGCACCAGGGCCGCCTGGTCATTCGACCGCAGCATGGCCATCCCTTTCATGCCCGCCACCCACGAGCCGGTTACGCGCTTGGCCACTTCGGGGGAAAGTTTTGGTTTTCCTTCGGGCGCGGGGGCGGCATGCCACAACAGCCACGGATCGCGTTGGCTGTTCCGGGCGCCATTGACGTCGCGTTGGGAAAGATACAAAAGCGTTTTGCCATAGTCGCGACGTTTTTCGGGGTCGGTGGTTCGGGCGTATAGCCGTTCGAGGTAGCCGTAATCGGTGGCCGATATGGGGTGGCTGGGCAAAGGCTTGTAAGTGTAATCGGGCCCCGCATCGCCGAAATTAGGCGTGCGCCCGACCATCATGACCGTTAGTTCGGGGAGAAACAGGGCCGACTGCATTTTCGGGTAATCGTAGAGGTTGATGCCGTTGGGGTATTCCTCGTTTCGAAGGTTGTAAAGCGGGTCGGCGTAGGTCAGGTACAGCCCCCGGGCGTGGATGGCATATCCCAGGGCGGTCTCATAGTAGCGCCCGTCGCGATCGATGTTGTTTTCGAGCATGGTGTAAATCGAAAAGGTGCTTTCGACGGCATTCTCGATGTACGTGGGGATATCGAGAAGGCATCCTACCGCCAAAGCGCCCCGCACATAGTCCGCGTGGCCGTTGTGCAGGGCGCCATGATAGCTGTGCTCGTAACAATAATAGGCACCGTCAAGGAGCATGTGAAGAAATAAGTGAAAGTATATATTATGGGTATGCTTCTCCTTCGACCACAATCCCCGGTGAATATAATCCGGAAAAAGCCAGAAAACTTCTTGATGAAATGGGTATGGATAAAATAGGTGACAATGGCTTCCGG
>JAWODE010000133.1:0-10675 GCA_046483455.1 Candidatus Hydrogenedentota bacterium
AGTCAACCGTCACTCCGACATTAATTACGGTGTTGCCGATGGTAAGCCACTGGTAGTTGGGCGTCTCCAGGACATGGTGCGGGGCACCGCTGACGGCGACATACGTCCAGACGGAGAGGACGAGGCAAAGTACCCGTGCGGTACGAAGCCGACGTCGCGGTTGTGGGAGGCGGCATCGCCGGGGTATGCGCGGCGCTCGCGGCGGCAAAGTCTGGAGCACGTGTGATTCTTGTGGAACGCTTCGCCGTGTGCGGCGGCAATGCAACGGTCGGGGGTGTCGGCGCGTTCTGCGGAGAAACGGCCGGCCAGGGCGAAGCCTTCGATGCAATCGTCGCCGATCTCGAGACCTGGAAGGCCATCGCACCCTATAAACCCTACAAACAAAAAGGCGCCCGCATCTTCGACCACGAGATTCTAGCCATCGTGCTGCAGGAGATTCTGCTGCGGCGGAACGTCAAGTTGCTGTTGCACACGGGGTTTGTTGATGCCCTCGAGGAAGCCGGCCGCGTCACCGAATGTGTGGTCGCTGGGCCCTCGGGACCCGAAGCCCTTCGCGCGAAACAGTTCATCGACTGCACGGGAGAAGCGATGTTGGTCCGCATGGCGGGGTTCGAGACCATGAAGGGCCGCCCCGAAGACGGTTACCAACTCCCGATGTCCCTGATGTATTTCGTGCGGCACGTCGAGAAAGACGATGCCCGGCCGCAATTGCCCGACGGTTGGCTCGAGCCCGTCCGCAAAAAAGACGACCTCCCCATGACCAGCATCTGGCCCAACGGCCCTCGCGCGAATGCCCTCAAGCTCAAGGTGCCCATGTTTGACGCCACCGACACGGAATCGCTCACGGCAGCCGAGATTCAGGCCCGGCGCCGGATGATGGAGGTCCTGGACTATTACCAGCGCGTCGAGAAGAAACCGTGGCTGTTCGACCACTGCTCGCCGCGTATCGGCATTCGTGAAGGCTGCCGCATCGTGGGGGACTATGTGCTCAAACTCGACGACCTCCGCGCCGGCCGGGAATTCGATGACGCCATCGCACGCGGCGTGTTTTACCTCGATGGACACAAACCCGATGACGAGAAACGCACATACATCATCCCCGCCGACAAGCGATGGGTGCCGCCGTATCAGATTCCTTTCCGCTCGCTGTTGACCCGCGATGCTAAGAACATCATGGCGGCGGGACGCTGTTTCTCGGCCGACCAACTCGCTCTATCATCGGCCCGTGTAATGACCACCTGCGCGATGATGGGTCAAGCGTCCGGGATCGCCGCGGCCATGGCCGTGAAAGCCAATTGCGACCCTCGCGATTTGGATTACGCCAACATCAGGAAAACCGTGGAAGAGCGCGGGGCCAAACTCGACGTTTAGGCGCCGTGTAACTCAGGAATTGCTCTATGTGCAGTGTTCTTGCCGGATTCACTTCGCTGATACTGGTCTCGGCCATTCCGGGCGTGCCCGCCGAGGCGATGGAAGAGCCGTTGTTCTCGTTGGAAAACGAACTTCCGCCCTTTCTGATTCAAAACGATGCATCCGCAACTCTCGCCAAATACGACGGCGTTCCCTTGATGGACGTCACCTTCGAAAAAGTGGACTGGCCGAATGTCTTCTTCAAAGCCCCCGAAAATGCGTGGGATTGGAGCAACGTGCTCGGCCTCGCCGTGGACGTCTACAATCCCGAATCCGTGCCCATCAACGTGTCCATGCGCATCGACAACGCTGGCGCAAATGGATTGGACAACTGCATTACCCTCAATGCCCTCGCCCTCCCCGGCAAATGGGTCACTCTCTTCGCGCCCCTGCGCTCCGGCGACACCGACCGGTTCTGGGGCATGCGCGGCATTCCCATTTATGGACCCGTGGGTTCGGGCGATCGTATCGACCCCGCCCAAATCACCGCGTTTCAGCTTTTCCTGCCGCGTCCCGATCACTCCCACCGACTTTTTCTCGCCAACTTCAGGCTTGTGAAAGCGCCGAGCCAGAGCCGCGAGCTCGTGCCTTTCCCCTTCATTGACCGATTCGGGCAATACAAACACGCGGACTGGCCCGGAAAGCTCCGTGATGCAGAGGAATTCGCGGACCGCATCGAGGAAGAAGCCGGCGACCACGCCTTCGAAATGGCGGACCGGGATGAATACGGCGGCTGGGCCGCGGGACCGCAGCGCGAGGCCACAGGCTGGTTCCGCACGGAAAACATCGATGGCAAATGGTGGCTTATTACCCCCTCAGGGCACTTGTTTTTCTCGACAGGCATCGATTGCGTCGGGACGTGGAGCCTCACCTTCATCGAGGGACGCGACGACTGGTTCGAAGGGCTCCCTTCCGAGGACGACCCGCGGTTTCGAGGATGCTATCAGCAAGTGGCCAACGCTCATAGCGGCGCGGACATTATCGGCGGAAAGGGCAAAGCGTTCGGCTTCTATAAGGCGAATCTCATCCGCAAATACGGCGAAAACTGGCAGCAACGCTGGCGCGATACGTCGTACGCACGTCTGAAATCCTGGGGATTCAACACCATCGGCAACTGGTCACAGAGCGATGTGTTGCAAAACAGCCCCATGCCTTTCGTCGCCAACGGCGGCCTCCGGAACGTCATGCGCGTCGAAGGCGGCGGCGGGTATTGGGCCAAAATGACCGATCCTTATGACCCCGAATTCGCCGAGAAGGTCGAGAACTCCCTCCGGGGGGTCCTCGATGCCTATAAAGACAACCCCCTCTGCATCGGCTATTTTGTGGACAACGAATTGGCTTGGGAAGCGGTCAATCGCGGCTCTCTGGCCAGTCCGCCGGAACAGCCGTGCCGGAAGGCGCAGGTCGCCATGCTCGAGGAGAAATACGGCACCCTCGAAGCGCTCAATGCGGCGTGGGAGACCGAGGCGGTCGGTTGGGACGCTTTGCGTGTCCCCGACAATCCGAATGCGGCGTGTAACGAGGACATTCAAGCCTTCGTCCGAACCTTTGCGCTGCGCTATTTTCGCACAATTAACGACACGATTAAACGACACGCCCCTAATCAACTCTACCTTGGTTGCCGCTTTTCGACCGCTCCCCGGACCGTTGTCGAGGCCGCGGATGACGTCTGCGACGTGGTTAGTTTCAACCTTTACAGGACACGCATTGACTGCGCCCGCTGGACCGGTGAAAATGCCCTGGATGCGCCTATTATCATCGGAGAATTTCACTTCGGCGCGCTGGACCGGGGCATGTTCCACACGGGCCTGGTTCCCGTTGCGGATCAGGCTGCCCGGGCACGGAGTTACATCGACTACGTCCATAGCGTGGCGGATTGCCCGGCTTTTGTCGGATGTCACTGGTTCCAGTACGTTGACGAGCCCACGACGGGCCGCTGGCTCGATGGCGAGAATTACAACATCGGGTTCGTGACAATCGTGGACTCGCCATATCCGGAAATGGTGGCGGCCGCGCGGCAGGTCCACGGCGAGGTATACCGGCGCCGCTTCGATGACGCGCCATGAATGCGCGGCATTGCAAAGGAGGGCGGGCATAACCTACGATATGTTTACGAGAATGGATAGCGCAAAGCCTGAGCCATACGGCCCGCGTCATCGCGGGATGAAAAGAACAAACCCTGGAGGTCGTGGATGGGAATGCTACTGGTGGCCGCGCAAGCCATACTTCTCATGGGGGTGACTCCACCGCTTGTTTTTCTCGCACCGGGGGATATCGAGCAGGCGAAAGGCGTTCAGCTATCTCCTCAGACGCCCGCCTGGAAGACAACGCTTATTGACGCCGAGCCTGAGCGACCCTCCCTCTGGTACGCCCCCGCCGCCACGTATACTGTAAACGATACGGCGCACATCTGGTATCAGCGTGTCGACAAGGAACTGGAGGATTATTCAAACCAGCGCACCCTTTGCCTGGGGATGGTCCACAAGGGTCGGTGGGGAACCCCGGCGCTGCACGAGGAGCCCGCGCCATGGGGCGGCCCCAACAACATCGTCATGCGCCGCTCGCCTCATGAACCCACGTGGGGCGGGTTCAATGTTTTTCAAATTCTTCCTCACGACGGCGCCTATCATATGGTGTACTGGGACCAACCCGCCGAGGGCGAGGCCGGCGCCATGCATGCGGTATCCGCGGATGGCATCCACTGGACCACCGAGCCGCCCGCCACGCTTTTCACGGAGCACAATGACGCCTTTACCATCATCAAAGCCGGGGACGAGTTCTTCATGTACCAGACCATGCTCGAGGAATGGCCCGATAAACCCTTCGCCGACAACCTCCCCGGAAAACGGCGGGTACAGTCGCTACGCACCTCGAAAGACCTTATCCACTGGAGCGACCAGGAAGTCATTCTCACACCGGATGACAAAGACAAGACACGCACCGAGTTCTATTACATGCGACCGTTTCATTACTTCGACCGCTACGCGGCATTGCTGATGAAATATTATGCCGATCCTACGAAACCCGACGCGCACAGCGCGTTGACAGAGACCGAACTGATTGTCAGCAGCGACGGGCGGAATTGGCAGCGGCCCTTCCGCCAGACCAACCTCGACTTCTGGACCATGGCGGAACCCTTCCTCGATGCCAACCGGCGCCTCTGCTTCCCGGCAGGCGAAGACGGTGCCATGGTCTTGCACAAATACGATCGCATGCGCCTCACAGGCGTCTCCGCAAAAGAGCAAGGCTCCTTTATTACACCAGTCATTGATTTGTCGGATGTCGACCTCGTGATGGACGCCGACACCCGCGAAGGCTGGATCGAGGTCGACTTGCTCTCCGTGGATGGAGAACCCGTGCCCGGTTTCTGGCCCTCGCGATACGAGGATACCCTTGACGAGAACATCGTACTGCAATGGGAAAACTTCACCTCGTCCACTTTGCCCATGGTCCAGTGCCGGTTGCGAATTACCCTGGAGAACGCTACTCTATACGCCATAAGGAACTTCGAGGAGTAAACCAGGCAGGCTCCAAACGGCCACGAGAGGGGATTGCGCAGATTGAGAATCCAAGGATAGGATTGTTTTGGCTAAACGACTTGATTTTGAAACCGCGTTACTAAAGGACCTCCAACGCAAACGGGAAAAGCGCCCTATTGTGAAGTTGCCATGGGTGCTTGGAGTATTCGCGGTGAGCGCGGTGCTCGCTGCCAGCGCTTCCGCGATTTTGACCCTGTTCAGTAGTAATGGCTACAAAGCCGTTGTTGAAACCACCTCCGAATTTGTGTCCCGGCTCGCGGAAAATCAATTGCAGGCCGCGGCCGAGTTTTGTCCAGAGGGTGCATTAGGCAGCCAATTAACGGCCGCCGAACGGGCGCGGGTCTTCTCACCCGAGGCCTTAACCCTGCCTCCGTCCGGTTCGGATGCGCTCGAGACCCGGGTCAGCCAACTTAACCGCATTCGTAAAGACCTCGAGCGAGCCGGCTTGGACTGGGAAAATGCCCGGACCATCGCATTTGGCGGGGTGTGCGCGGAGATTTTCGAACCCGCTAGCATGCTCGAGGCTTCTGGAGCGCTGGTCGGAAACATTTACATCACCGACGAGCGGAAGGTCTACGTCATCGAAGTGTCACTCATGGACTGCCTTGGCTCGTATGTAATCACCGATATTTGGCAGTGGGGAGCACTCGATATTGCGCCGGATACTCTGAAAAACCATTCGCGCGCCCAGTTCGATCAATTTAAGAACGAGCACGCCGAAGACAACATCGAAATCAAGACCCCCGAGCATGTCTTTTTAAAACCTTAATTCCTCCACGGAATCCTTGCCGTGAAATGGGGAAGTGCACGTGTCGAAAGAAACTATGACGCCTCGCGAGCGGTGGTTGGCTGTGTTAACCCGTCAAACCCCCGACCGTGTGCCTATGGACATCTGGATTACCCCGGAAGCCCAAGACAAATTGTGCGCCCATCTGAGTTGCGATTTTGAAACGGCTCTCGAACGGCTCCACATCGATGTCCCCCTCACGGTGGCCGGGCGCTACATGGGTCCGCCTCCGCCCGAAGGGAAGGACATCTGGGGCCTTCAACACCGACGCGTGGATTACGGCAGCGGCGCGTACGATGAAGTAATCAATGCCCCCCTGGCCCAAGGCACCACCATCGACGAGATCGAGGCGCATTACACATGGCCGAGCCCGGATTGGTGGGACTACTCGCATTTGCCCGAACTCGTGCAGGGAAACGAGCACCGTCCCATACGGGGCGGCGGCTCGGAACCTTTTCTCTTGTATAAACAGCTCCGGGGAGAAGCACAGGCTTTTCTCGATCTGCTCATGTATCCCGAGATCGTGCATTATTGCCTCGATAAACTGTTCGAACTTGCCTACCAGGATAGCTTGCGCATCTTCGAAACCATCCCCGGGAAAGTTATGATCACCTATGTCGCGGAAGACCTTGGCGCACAGACCGGCTTGCTGATGGCGCGCGAACACATGCACGAATTTCTGTTTCCCCGCATGAAACGCATGATGGACCTCACCCGCCAGCACGGCTCTTTCGTGTTCACCCACAGCGATGGCGCGGTGCGCGAGGTCATCCCGGATTTTATCGCCCTTGGAAGCCAGGTGTTGAATCCCATCCAGTGGGTGTGCCCCGGCATGGAGCGTGAAGGACTCAAAAAGGATTTCGGCGAACAACTGGTCTTCCACGGCGGCGTGGACAATCAGCGCATTCTGCCGTTCGGCACGGTCGACGAGGTCCGTGAAGAAGTCCTCACAAATTACAGGACCCTCGGGGCGGGCGGGGGATACATTCTCTGTCCATGCCATAATATTCAAGCTGTATCGCCCCCCGAAAACATCGTCGCAATGTACGAAACCGGGTACGTGGAAGGCTGGGCATAAGGGCCGAGAGGCACCAAGGGCCGGAACTGGCCGCGTTCCCGGCTTCGCGAAGCATTAACCAGGCATTCCTATCCTATTTGCGGCCGGTTTCATCGGCAATTTGATTGCAAACAAGCGGCTATGATAGGCTTTTTATCGCGTTTATGTGTTCAAGCGGGCATTTCCTGCCTATATTCCGAACCGAATACATCCGGCACCGCGCGTGCCGCATAAAGCAGCCTCGTGCGGTTCTGTTTCCGGTGGCACTAACGCACTTGCCGAGATGATGTAGAGGCGATGTCCGTATTCGGACATTGGCGAGCGGTCATGAGCGACCCCCTGATATTAGTAACAAATGACGACGGCATCCGAGCACCGGGGCTGGTGACGTTAGCCCGGCATCTCGAAGCGATCGGCAAGGTGTGGGTGTACGCGCCGGACCGGGAACAAAGCGCTGTAAGTCACGGCGTTTCGTTGCATCGCCCGCTCCGGGTGACGCAAACGCAGCCGCAGTGGTTCAGCGTCGATGGAACCCCCGCTGATTGCGTCATGCTGGCCGTCCGCGATTTATTGCCGGAACGGCCGGCCCTGGTGGTGTCGGGGGTCAATCCGGGGCCCAATCTGGGCGATGACGTGACCTATTCGGGGACGGTTGCCGGCGCGCGCGAAGGCATGCTGTTGCGTGTGCCGTCTTTTGCGGTATCGGACGTGGCCTACGCGCCCAACCACGTGGAAACGGCCGCACGTGTGGCCACCCGAATCGCCCAATGCTGTCTCGAACGCGGAATGCCGACGGATACGCTTTTGAACGTAAATGTGCCGGATGTGCCCTATGAGAAGTTGCAGGGTATATCGGTGACCCGCATGGGACGGCGCGATTACCAGGATGAGATCATTCGGCGCGTGGACCCCCGGGGAGGAGCGTATTACTGGATTGGCGGCGCCGAACCGAGCCACGTCGCCGCCCCCGGCACCGATTTCGAGGCCATTGACGATGGCCGGGTCAGTGTGACGCCTTTGCACCGGGACGTGACAAACCAGGGCGCGATCGCCGCCCTGACCGAGTGGAATATCGCGTTGTGAAAGAACAAATCGCCGCATTTTTTGTCAGCAATTTTTCGTTGCCGGTCGCCACGGTGTTCCTGGCAATGCTGCCGATCCTCGAGTTGCGCGGGGCGCTGCCGGTGGCGATCTTGTGGAAGGACCCCCTGCCGTTGTGGCAGGCGTATCCGCTGGCGGTGTTTGGAAACATGCTCCCAATTCCATTCATCATTCTTTTGCTGAAACCCGTCACCGATTTCATCCGCAAATGGAAATACGGCGAGCGTTTCGTCGAGTGGCTTTTCGCCCGGACCCGCCGGAAAGGCAAGAACATCGAGAAATACGAGATGTGGGGCCTGATCGCGTTCGTGGCGATCCCATTGCCGGTAACCGGGGCATGGACCGGGTCGGTTGCAGGTCATTTGTTCGGGTTAAAATGGTACAAGACGCTATTTGCGTGTTTCTGCGGCGTATGTATTTCCGGGGTAATCATGTCCATGCTGGGAATCTTCGCGCGCGAACTGTTTGTGCGGCTGTTTGGCCTGGGATAGGCCGCGGCCGGTGCTATATATTCGTCCGGCGCTTTGTGGCGCACGGCTAACCGTAAAATTAGAAAAGGAGTAACGAGACCAATGTGTGGAATAGTGGGGTACATCGGAGACAAGCAGGCAACCGACATCATTATGACCGGCCTGCACCGGCTCGAATACCGCGGATACGACTCAGCGGGTGTGGCGGTGATCAAAGACGGCAAGCTCGAGTGCATCAAAAGCCTGGGTAAACTGAAAGTACTGGACGCGAAACTTGAGGAAACCCCGCTGGAATCGACGCTGGGCATCGGGCATACCCGTTGGGCCACCCACGGCGTCCCCAGCGAGGTCAATTCGCACCCGCATTTCGACGGCCCCAAGGAGATCGCCGTGGTGCACAACGGCATCATCGAAAATTACCAGGAACTCCGGGAGCAACTTCAGGCCGAGGGCGTCGAGTTCCGCAGCCAGACCGATACCGAGACCATCGCTCACCTGGTGCGGAAGTATTACGAAGGCGACCTCTTCGCCGCCGTGAAGCGTGCCCTGCAGGACGTCGAGGGCGCCTATGCCATCGGCGTGATCTGTAAGGACAACCCGGATGTGCTGGTCGCGGCGCGCCACGGCAGCCCATTGATCGTGGGCTTGGGCGACGGCGAAGCATTCATCGCCTCCGACGTGCCCGCCATCATGAAATACACCCGCAAGGTGCTCTACATCGACAAGGGGCAGGTCTGCGAAATCCGGCGCGATGGCTACAAAATTGAAGACCTCGAGAGCAATCCCATCGACCTTGAAGTAAAACAGGTGGATTGGGACGATGCGGCGGCCGAGAAGGAAGGCTATCCGCACTTCATGCTCAAGGAGATCAATCAGCAGCCCGACGTCATCCGCAACACCCTCCGCGGCCGCGTTACCGAGGGTTCCGAGGAAGTCCAGCTCAAAGATATGAACATCGAACTCGAAGAGCTGAAGGCCTGCCGGCAGATTCACATCGTGGCGTGCGGTACGGCCTGGCATGCGGGCATGGTCGGCAAGTACCTCATCGAAAAATTTGCACGCGTGCCGGTGGAACTGGATATCGCTTCCGAGTACCGCTACCGCGATCCGATTATCCCCGAACACACCATCATGATCCCGGTGTCGCAGTCGGGCGAAACGGCGGACACGCTCGAAGCCATCCGCATTGCGAAGAGCAAAGGCGCGAAAGTGGCTTCTATCGTGAACGCGGTTGGGTCGAGCGTGGCGCGCGAATCCCAGGGGGTGATCTATCAGCAGGCGGGACCCGAAATCGGCGTGGCCTCGACCAAGGCCTATACATCTCAAGTGACCTGCTTCTCCCTGTTCACCATCTGGCTGGGCGAGACCATCGGCACCATCTCCAAGGAAGAGGCCCGCAAGATGATTGCCGAGTTGCGCGACCTCCCCGACAAGCTCCAGTGGATACTCGATAACCAGGAAAACATCGTCAATTGCGCGAAGGACCCGAAATATCTCGACGCGTTTAACGCGTTGTTCCTCGGCCGCAGCTACAACTACCCGAGCGCGCTCGAGGGCGCCCTCAAGCTGAAAGAGATCAGTTACATCCACGCCGAAGGCTACGCCGCCGGCGAGATGAAACACGGCCCCATCGCCCTTGTCACCGACAAGCTGCCCGTCGTCAGCATCGCGATCAAAGGCGAAACCTACGACAAGACCCTGTCGAACATCCAGGAAATCCGCGCACGCAGCGGCATCTGCCTCAACGTGGCCACGGTCGGCGATGAAGACATTAAGGCCCACAGCAACGACATCCTCTGGGTGCCCGAGTGCTTCGAGCCCTTTAGTCCGATTCTTGTGGCCATTCCACTCCAGTTGCTGGCCTACTACATCGCCACCAACCGCGGCTGCGACGTCGACCAACCCCGCAACCTCGCCAAGAGCGTAACCGTCGAATAAACCAACACAACACCACCCGGGCCGGTATCCAACAGGAAGATACCGGCCCGGTTTTTTGCAGGGAGCGCTAAGTGCGGGCAACCGGGCGAGCCGCTGTGAAATATCCCAAAACAGTCTGTTTGCAAAAAAACATGTGCCCTTTTCGTAAGCCAAGTCTGCGCATTTCTCATCAACTCAGGCACGCCTGAGTTGATGAGAAATGCGCCGAAATCACCGGATAAGCCAAACCAAATCAGAACTGGGCAAATCACGCAGCCTGGCAATACCGCTCGAACCGCTCTGAGTTTTCTGACAGAATGTAGGGCTTGTCCTGGTGTCAGGCGTCTTGGATCCTGACGCCTGGCATGGGGTCCGGCGGTACATCCGGATTGTC
>JAWODE010000170.1:0-21566 GCA_046483455.1 Candidatus Hydrogenedentota bacterium
TCCCTTGTAAAGGAGCTCCAACGATTCGACATCCTCTCCCTCGTATACAAGGAAGTCAACATCATTTTTCACATCATCCGGGTCAAAGTGCCGCGATTATGCGTACGGCATTCACTGTGGGAGCCTTTTCGGCCAAGTCCGCAACATGCTCGGCGTCATAGGAGCCAGTTACCTCTTCGCGGAAGACGACGCCCTGTTTACCGAGATCATCGATATCCGTGCCGAACTCTCGTACCAAGCTGTCAAAATGGCCCTCGAAAGCGGCGCAAAATTCGATTTTGCCCACTTCTGGGAAGACATTTGTTTCAAGAACGGCCCGCTGATCATCCCGTCGGTGTTCGAAGAAAAGGTGGGACCGCATTACAAGCGGATCACCCAACTGGTCAACAGCTACGGCATCAACATCGTCTCGCTCGACTGCGACGGCTGCATCGACGCCCTGGTCCCCATCTGGCTCAAGAACGGCGTGAATACCATGTTCCCGATCGAAGTCGGCACATGGAACGCAAGCATCGGCCCTTGGCGCAAAGAGTACGGCCGGGAACTTCGCGGTGTCGGAGGTATGAACAAAGTCGTCTTCACCCGCGATCGGACCGCCGTTGATGCCGAAATCGAACGCCTCAAGCCTCTCGTGGACCTCGGGGGCTATGTCCCGTGCCCCGACCATCGCATCGCCCCCGACGCGAAATGGGATAACGTCCGCTACTACTGCGACCGCATGCGCGAAGTCTTCGGGTGACCCGAAAAACAGCATACCCAACCAACAAGACAACGAGCACGACATTCCGCCGTGGTACGTTAGAGCCGCTACAGCAACTACCACGGTGCCGTTTGTCTTATGGACTACACAGACAGACACGGATCAACACCAACGTGCCCATTCCTTTTGCGCGGCAGGATGAATCCGTCGACGGTCTAAATGATCTCGGAAAAGAGAGTATCGGCGGCAGCTTTTGTCTCGTTGGCGCGGGTTCGGTGGTAAACTCTTGGCATTCGGAGGATTTTCGGGTACACTAAGCTAACGTTCTGCAGAGAGATGCGAGTTTCTCCGGCAAATAAAGAACTAAGGTGGAAGTCTCATGAACAAAGTTTTACAGCTTTCATTGGTACTCCTGGTGAGTATAACATTGGCCGGGACGGCTTTGGCGGCCGAAAAGGCGCAAGTGGACGAGGACCAGGACTGGGAAAAGCATCCGGAGCCCGCTTTGCAAGTATTTAAGACCACGGGCCGTGGAATACATGCGCTCGTTTATCACTCGCTGGAATCCTTGAAAGAAGGCAACGAGCATTTTCCGCTTCTGGGCAGCGTGAAGATATTCGAGGGAATAGGAAAAGGCCTGGTTGAACTTAGCACGAGCGCCTATAAAGGCATGGCCGGCTCGAAACCGAAACAATACGATGAACTCAGCAAAGCCAATGAGGTAATTGACGAAGACCCTCTGCTACGTAATACGCGCCAAGTGGTGGGCACTACCGTTGGGACGGCGGGAACAGGTTTTACGCCCGTCGCTATCCTGTATGCCAGCCAGAAAGCCACCGACCAGTTTCCCCGCGAGGAAGAGGAAATAGAGTCGGCGCAGCTATATAGAAAGCCCGAGAAAAAGCGTATGACGGTGGAGGAAGCCCAGAGAAGATACGTGGGACAACGGGCCGAGTACGGTAAAAAGATAGAGCGCGGCCGCGGAAATCTCCTCAAGCAGCTTCGTCTTCCTCCCGAGTAGCGATTACAATTCTGGTTCTCGCCCCGTTCCTTCTGCCGGCCGCTCCTTACGGCAAGAACTCACTGCGGGAGAGGGATATCTGCACGGACAACGCGCGCCGATACACTACGCCCCCGGCGGAAATGTTGCGCTGGCGCGATTTTATAATCCCAAGGACTTGGGCAAGTTCCAATTCCCCTTCAGTCCCATCACGTGCTAATGGGTCCATACGCCCGTAAAGGGTCCTTAATGCGTGGAAATTCCCTCGGCCCGCCTTGCTTTAGGCGAACGGCCTCTCCTAGTGAGATAAATAGTTTTGATCTATTAATAGCACTTCACATTTTAGAACGTGCCGTGTATAATAAGAGTAGTGTGAGTGGGCCGGGCGGCCGCGGCGCGGCTTCGGGTCGCGCCGAGGAAAGTCCGAGCTCCAGAGGGCAGGGTGCTTCGTAACGCGAAGGCGGGGTGACCCGACGGAAAGTGGCACAGAAAACAAACGGCCTACGTCCGCTAAAAGCGGGCCGGCAAAGGTGAAAAGGTGCGGTAAGAGCGCACCAGCGGCTTGGTGACAAGCCGGCTCGCCAAACCCCACCCGGAGCAATTTCAAATAGGGGGACTATCGAGTGGCCCGCTCGGTCCCCGGGTAGGAAGCTGGAGGTCTGTGGCGACACGGGCCCAAGATGAATGACCGCCCAGGGATGGTTTCGCCATTCTGGACAGAACTCGGCTTACAGGCCCACTCACCGCCATGGTTGTTGGGGGAAGGAAGGATTTTAAGCCCAAGACAGCGTGGAATGGCGCATATCAAAGATCACCTTCCTGCCAGGGACGCGCTGCGGGAGACCCGCGATGAACGACAACGGCAGCCCGCGCAAAGCCCAGAGCGAATCGCACGAGGATTCTTTGATCGACAAAGCAGGACAATATCTCACCTTTTCGCTGGGCGATGACGAGTATGGCGTGGAAATTCTAAGAGTCCAGGAGTTCGTCGGGCTGACGCCGGTCAAGCGCATACCCGGCACGCCTGCTTACATTCGAGGCCTCGTTAGTCTTCGCGGGCAAAACATCCCTGTTATAGAACTTCGAAGACTGTTTTCTTTAGACTCCCACGAAGATACCGAACGCACAAGCATTATTGTTATCCACGGTTCCTGGAAAAGCAAGAAAGTCGTAGTGGGGCTTCTGGTCGACGAAGTACGCGAAGTCGCGCAAATCACGGAAGAACAGATAGAACCGCCACCTCCAACGGAAAGCACGTCGGAAACGTCATTTATTATGGCTACTGCCCAGATCGACAGCGAAATGGTTGCGCTCTTGGATCCCGATAAGCTATTTGAAAGCAAAGACTTATCATCTGTAGTTTAGGAAAAGGGAGCCGGGACCGGACGCTGGGGAAGACGCCCGGCCCCAGGAAGGAGAGGGTCAAGGGGTTGTGCCCAATCTGAGCCAGAGGCGCTCATACTTCTTACATAAGTTACTACTGCAAAATGACTTGACCTCGAGCACCTGAATGCCCAGCGGGCAAAAAAACCAACCTGCCTTCATGTTCTCGTACGGTTTCATCCTCACTGAGGGCATTAAGTTTCATCCCCGCCTCGGCTCAACGTTCGTGACCTCCTCTCTTATAAACGTTCTGGTTATCAATTGGTTGACAAGGTGTTCCGATAGCCTTATCTTATTGTATTTGAAAGAGATGTGATTTAGGAGCAGACGCAGCGCGAAGCATATTCAGCCAAACGCGGGAATAGATTATCGTGACCAAGAAACGCGGTTTTTTCAGTGGAAAACATCGATAGCGGCGGTATATCCAACACTCTCGAACGCCCGGGTATGCACAAAGCGACTATGTCGAATTCACGGCGTTCGCCGATCCCGGCGCGCCGTCTCATAAGGGAATAAGGAAACTATTCGTCTCGACCAGGGGATACATGACCTATGAAGCAATGTTCGCGGAAGAACGGATCGACATTGTCGGCATATGCACACCGGCAAAGACCATATAAATGCTTTGGGGAGCTCTAGTTGCTCACAAATCCAGCAAGTCTTTCCATTGCGTGCAAATCAGCTAGATACATCCATGCCCCAATCAATACGGAGAAGTCCATGAGTATCAGAAACAATGTATGTTGCATTACCTTTGCTGCGATCATCATGCTGTGCGGCTGCGCCATGGGTCCCATTTACCGTCCCGGACGAGAGTACCGGACCATCAACGCGGCCGAATATGAAATCGCCATGCAGAAAAACGGCCGGGTAGATGTTCTTCTGCGTTCAGGTCAAGTTGTTCTGGCCAATGCGCAGCCTATGGTCTGGTACGCCGACGAAAAGGGATTGGAGCCGCTAGCAATTCTGGGACGAAACTCGATTCGGGACCAAGTGAACGACCGCCTGGGACAAGGACAGGGCGTGGTGTTTAAACGGAAAGAATGCGAATGGGCTATTCGCGTATATCCCGACAAACCGTTTTTTACCTGCCAGGTAGCCTTTGTCAATAATGACAAGAAGCCTGTCAAAATCCGGGCACTGAGCCCCTGGTTCCTTGGCGAAAGCAACAACGGAGCGCTTTCGTTCGGTGCAGAAGCGGAATCAACAATATTCCTTCAAAATCCATCGGCTTTTCCGGGACCACCCGAATTCCCTTCCGTGACCACGGGTTCGGGTTCGAGCCTGTGGTATCTTGCGGGTTTCAATCCGATTTCCCGCCAATCGCTTTTGGCTGGTTTTTTAACGTCCGACACCGGTTATGGCACGGTAATGGTGGACCGTACTGAGAAGGCAGAGCCCCCCCTGTTCAATCAGTTCCAGGCCGTCAATTACTATGATCCTCCCGTCGAAGTTCCTCCCGGCGGTACGCTCGAGTCCGAGGTTTTTTACATTGCCGTCGCTGAGAGAACGCCTATCCAGGCTCTTGACCGCTACGGTCACGCTGTTGCCGCCGTCAATCAAGTGCCTCTTCGGAAGCCCCCTCTCCCCCATGGGACAACCGCCTTGGCACAACCTCGCGGCAAGGTTTCCGAACTCGCCGTCCTCGAAGAAGCCGCGGTTCTGGAAAAAGACCTACTCCGTTACGGCTGGGATACCGTGACTATCGGAGCAGGATGGGAAAAGGCTCCCGGCGTGTGGGAACCCGGCGAGAAGGCGTTCCCCAGGGGCTTTGCGCCGCTTGTCAATGAATTACATAAACGGGGAATGAAAGTCAGTCTGTTTTTAAATCCTTTTGTTGTGCCGGCGGAGTCGCCGCTGACCTCAAACCATCCGGATTGGCTGGCCCCCGTAGCGCCGTGGGCTCAATCTGCCTTGCCCGAGAACGCCCATATCCTCGATGTGACGGTACCTGGAGCTGATGAATACCTTCGTGAACTTTTTATGAAGGTAAGTCATACGTGGGGATTTGATGCGGTAGAAGGGCTGGACATAGCGTACGGCGTGCTTGCAGCAGAATCGTACAAGGATCCTTCGCTTACCCGGCAGGATGTGCTGCGCCTCGCAATGTCAGCCGTAAAACAGGGTATGGGGACCGGCAAGACCATTTCTTCAATAGCTCCAGAACAGGGCCTCTGCGTGCGCACGGATGTCGCGGAGTTGAAAGGGACCATTGCTCCGTTGTGGGAAGGAAACGAGACAACGCTGGGATGTGTGGATGCAATCGACGCGGCTACGTTTCACTACTTTTATTCGCCGTACCTTTACGCCCCCTCGTTGGGCGCGGCCTACTTTGATACGCCCGCGCTCTCAGAACGCTGGCCCGAGCTCCAAATGCCCTCGCTGACAAAAGACCAGTCCATCGCGTGGCTGACCGCTACGGCCATCAACGGCGGCGTCTTGAAGATTGGTAACCCATTCTCCGAACTAGACGAAGAGCAGCAAGACGTTCTCAAAAAATTATTGCCCACCCTTTCCTGGCCTGCGCGCCCGGTAGACCTCTTTGAAAACACTCCCCCAAGCATCTGGTCCGCTCGCCTGCGAACGAAAGCCGGGGAGTGGTTCTATGCGGCGGTTTTCAACTGGTCAACGACCGAAGAATTGGAAACTACTCTGTACTTCGGCGAGCTCGGGATGGGACCCGAGAGCGTCTACACGGTGTACGATTTTTGGGATGACCGCTATTTTGGACTCGCCCAGGGGCAACTCAACGTCCAGGTAGCCCCGGGCTCCGTGCGGCTGTTGGGATTCCGGCTTTACGAAAAACACCCCCTCCTGGTGGCCTCGACACGCCATTTCACCCAGGGAGCTATTGAGACAAAGGCGCTGAAATGGGACGCCGCCCAAAAGGAGCTCCGCGGTGAAGCAAAGGTTATCCCGGACACGGATTACGGCCTTCGCATTTTGGTTCCAGAGCCGTTTACCGTGTCTGAAGCCGCTGTTTCGGGTATACAGCCGCACTTAGACCAGAAAGGCGATATTCTCGAGGTAAATTTTCACAATCAGAACGCGGAGGAAATTCGCTGGTACGTTCGGTTCTGACTGTGTTGGGTCAGATTTCAGGTGTTTCGGTTCGCCGTTGCATTCAGACATCCGGTCTTGTTTGCCGGTTTGTGGTTTCATCAGTAGCAGAGTAAACATGAGTGTTTACGTGCTTACAACGTTTGCTTTGCGGACATTCGTCAAAACATTGCTTAGAATCTTGACGGCTACGTATGCATTTTGATTGGGATTCAGGAAACGCCAAAAGCAACATAAGAAAACATGCGCTATCTCTTGAAGAAGCGGCAACCGTTTTCTTCGATCCGCTTTCGGCCACTTTTGATGATCCCGACCATTCAGACGAAGAAAACCGGTGAATTACGGTCGGCTATTCGTCACGGAATCGTTTGTGCATCGTTGTCCACTTCTAGGGGGAAGGCGCATTACGGATAATCAGTACGCGTCAGGCAACCGCACGCGAAACAAAACGCCATGAAGAAGGAACAAAATAAGATGCGCTCCAAATACTATTTTGACTATGACAAGGCAGTCCGGGGCAAGTATCATAAGCGTCTATTTGCGGAAAATCCTCTGTAATAGTCCTTGAACCCGATATCGCTAAAGGCATTTCCGGATTCAGAGGCGGTGAATACCGCGTTAAGGTCGCTCCTTAAGCTTCCTGACACTACCCGGAAACTGACAAGTCAACCCCGGAATTGATTTACGTTCACCTGCAAATAATCATTCGCAGATAATGGCAATTTTTTGTCAGCCTGTCGTTCTCATCCGCTTCCCTTCAGCCAAAGATACCGAGTTGGTTCCAGATCATGGGTGGGGTCTTTTTTCATGGGTTTGTGGAACCTGAAAACAACGCAAACCGGAGCCATGCGACTGGGAAGGGCTCCGAGTCGAAAATGACAGGACTTAAATAGGAAAGCAGGAGCATTGACTCTCCGGGCTTATCGTGATACGTTCTCTTTGCCCATAGCAAAGATGGGTGCATCCGTCTGAGGGGATACTTGCGGAGAAGGAACCATGCAGACCGTTTCAGAAAATGTCGCCAGCAGGCGAGCGACCTATCACACCTTCCGGCATTCGTTTGCTGCGCTTCCACTGGAATCGGGCTATGACATCCGCACGATCCAGGAGCTTCTCGGTCACAAGGACGTGAAGACCACGATGATTTACACCCATGTATTGAACCGGCGCGGCAAAGGCGTCAAGAGTCCCGGGGACGATTTGTAGAGGAGAAACGAAGGTATCTTATAAAGAAACCTTGTATCCCCCTGTCGCAAGCGACGCGGACGTTTTTAACGTCCGCAATAACACGGCTTACGCGGATTAGAGCGCGGGGGTGTTATGCCGCGATTTCGCCGCCCAAAGGTGTTATGAAGAAACCATATAACCATTGTTCCGCGAGAGAAGATGAACGAGAAACATATCAAGATTAGACCGAAGCCATTCCTGCTTTGGTCAATTGGCATTTTCGTACTGTGCCTGTTGCCACTGCTCGCTTTCTTCCGTTCCGAGCCGTTGCACGAAGACAACCGCATGATAGCGTTCATCATGTCCATTTCAGTTTCAGCAGTGGCAGCCGTCGCGGGCGCATGTGTCATCTGCGCCTTGGTTCAGGCAATCCGGAGATTCCGGTCGGGTGAACTGTTCCTCTCGGATCTCGTCGCGCCCACAATCGTTGCCGCCCTCATTGGTCTGTTCATCCTTGGTTACGCCCTGTTTCCAAACGTTACCGGGGCGATTGAACTCTCCATGTGGGGCATCTGCCTCGTGGTGTGGATCGTGGATGCAGTACGACGAGCAATCAGAAAGAAACAGGAGCGCAGAACAATCTCCTCCAGCATATTGCAGTGAGGCCGTGGACGGCCTCACTGCAAGTGCTGAGGAGTGACGTTAGGCGAACAGCGAAAGAGTGCGACGAGGAGCAATTGTGGAACCATATGTTACTTACGAGAATATAGAGTCCAAAGCTCGTGCGTGGCTGGAGCAGATCCGCCCTTACAACCAGCATGAGATGCGGCTGAACGTGGCGGCGAGCGCCCTGATAGTGATTGATATGCAGGAATTCTTCCTGGATGCAGCGTCTCCCACCTTCACTTGTGGTGGGGTGTCTATTCTTCCTAATGTGAAACGTGTCATAGATGCTTATCGCCAGGCCAACCGCCCTGTGATTTTCACCCAGCATGTCCATCATCCGGGCGACCTCGACTGCGGGCTCATGGGTTGGTGGTGGAAGGGCAAATGTATCGAAGGGAGTCCCGAGAGTGAGATCCACGTGGATCTTGCCCCGATGCCTGGCGATAAAATCGTCGCCAAGCACCGCTATTCCGCCTTTTACAATACCGATCTGGAGACCGTGTTGCGCTGCCTGGGAGTGGAGGATATTGTCGTCTCGGGGATTATGACGAACCTGTGCTGTGAATCGACTGCACGGGACGCATACTACCGGGACTACCGGGTCTTCTTCTTGGCGGACGGAACCGGATCAATCAGTGAAGAGATGCATCTCGCAAGTCTATTGAATCTCGGGTTCGGTTTCGCGTACGTCACCACTTGCGATGCGATCATAGACGAGCTCAAGGGAGGCTGATTGTCGCCTAACCCAGTGCTGCAGCCGACACCGCCACGGCGAGCGCCGCGACAATGTTGGAAAAATATTCGGTGGCGGTGCGGCTGAGCACTGCCGGTTATGTACAGAGAAAGCACACTGCCACAATGGAAGGATAAAATGCTGTGATGTTTAAAAATGTAATAGCAGTAGTGTTGGTAATGATCACGTTGGGACTTCGTTTTGCGATCGCTCAGGAGGGAGCTGCTGTAGAGTGCATTGTTTTGGAGGGAACACCGGAGGAAGTGGGACGAACCTTTGCGAAACTGAACGGCGAGAAGATCAAAGCGGACTTTGAGCAATTTGTGAGAGAACACCCAGACCTTCTCGAGACGGGAAAGACGTATCTTGAAATCACCGAAAAACTTGCCCCCCACTGGCTGGCCGAAGCAACCGCGGTGGCCAAGGAAATCGGTGTGGATCCCAAGCTGTACAGCATGTACCTCGGTGCCAAGTACCGCGGAGTAAACGCCCGTCACGAATGCATCTCCTATGCAGCGGCCGGGAAGACCACCAAAAGTGGAAAGGCGCTTCTTCACAAGTTGCGGCAGAACCGGTTTCGTTTGCAGGGGGCCTATTTCAAGAAAATCGTGGTCGAGGGCAAAGGCCTGCACAAGTTCTTCCGTATCGGGGACGTGCACGGCCTTGAACCCTGTATGTTCGTAAACGAAACAGGTCTTGCTAGTTGCCACGTTCAGTGCGGGCGTGATCCCCACCCCCGATGGAAGGGATGGATGACCCACTCGCTTTCGCGGTACATCGCCGAGAACGCCTCCACTTGCCAGGAGGCCCTCGACATACTGGAAATGACTTGCAACGAGGGTTACTACGCCGGAGGCGAAATAGGTACGCGCTGGACGTTCGCGGACTCATCCGGGAACATCGTCACGGCGCTACAGCGTGCCAAAGCGATCAGCAAGATCGACTGGGCAAAAGAAAAGGGATTCGTTCGGAACAAGGGGAGCTTTCCCACCGAAGACGATCTTCCGTTGGATGCACTCGCCATGAATGAAGCCCTGAGAAAAGACACGGGGCTCTGTTCGCTCACCGCGGAAGTGCCTAAAACACACCCGGAATTTTTGACCTGCGCTTGGGTGAGCCTTGGCAACCCTTCGTCCGTTTACGTGCCGCTATTCATGGGGGGCCGGGGGACGCCGGTCTCGATCGCGGATGGGATGCTGCACTTGCTCAACCGGTCAGCAGACAGGGGCAGCATGGCCGCAGCAGCGCAGCGCTTCGAAAAGGAAGCAGAAGAAAAGAAGCAAACGGTCGAGAATGAAGTTGCACGCCTCTTGAGAGAGGGCAAGGACACGGAAGCAGTAGAGATGCTCACGAAGTTCAACACGGAAATCACATTCGCGGCACATCAGTTTGTAAACAGCCTCCCAAAGGGAGACAAAAAGAACCAGCCTGCCCGGTAAAGAACGAGGCTCGGATTTGGTGACCAAGAATGGTGCATAACAAACCAGTTCACCGGATTGCCATTCCGTTGCGCTACATGGCAACCGATGACCGGCAACGTTGGACGTCAAGTAGGGGAAGCATCCCAACCGAGGGACACCTCCCGTCTTGCGGGCTGCTTCGTTACGATGGAATTCAGGGCTTCCGGTCGCACTCCCAGATGACAACCCCTGTGCCCCAATCCGATGTTTCTTCACGGCGTTTGTCTTCTGTGAGTTTGTGGGCAGTAAGCCATGCTGCTTCGGCTTGCTGCGCGGACCTCTCGGTCATAAAGACGCAGACGCCGCGGACAATGCCTTCTTCCATGGGTACTCCGCTGTGTCGCGGTTTCCTGACCGCAGACCGCAACACTTTTCCGACCGCGCGGGACCACGTGGCCTCCAAATCGGTGCCTCGAGAGCCAATGCCGAGATTGGAGACTTCGGGTCGTCGGACCTGCCTACGCTCCCGCGGAGCTATGGCGAGCCAAGGCAGCAGGGTCAGACCCAGCCGTATCGGTAGAGCGCCGTAAGCACAGCTGATTGGTTCCTCCTGCGTGCGCTCCGAGCTCTCCGTGGTTAGAACTCACGGGCCTTTACGCGGTCACATCCTGCAACTGCACGACATCCCCAAATGCATCGAACGGGCCACTGTCAAGACCTCTCAGCGGGGAACACAGGGCGCCATTGCCTTAGGCGGAGTCTCTAGATACACCAGCCCGCTTACAGGCGGCGGTCCCCGCTGTTTACACGTCGGGAACGCAATACCTACCGAATGATAACCTCTCCGGATTGGTCGGGAATGTCCGGGGCGCCGCCGCCCAATCGTTCCTGGCGTTTTGCGACTTCGTCCTCGGGAGCGTTCCGCTCTTGGGCTTCCGCCAGGTACTGCCGGGCAGCAGTTGCATTGCCTTGGGCCATTGCGAGATCGCACAGAGCCATCCATGGCGCAAATTCCTCGGGATATGCTTCGGTGGCACGCTCAAGGTAATCGTGGGCACGTTTTGCCTGCTGCAACTGCAGCGCCACTACGCCGAGGGACAGCAGCGGCATGCGTACGCCGCTCATGCCGGCCGAGGGAGATAATAGATAAGTTTCTGCCGCATCCCACTCGCCCTGACTGGCGCACATATGTGCCAACTGAACCCACAGTCTACCCTGCTGGCCGGGGGAAGCCGACGGCCTGGGCCATTCGGACAAAAAGCCCTCGGTCTGTCCCATTTGTGCGCGAACAAACCCGAGCAATACCCACGCCGTGCCGGTACGGCCGTCTCGGCCAAGCACATTCTCGAGGATATAGGACGCCTGAAGGGGCCGTTTGCGTATAACCAGAGCTTGCGCCATCAGCAATCGTGCTTCGTCGCTGTCGGCATAGTCACCCTGAAGTTCCCGGACCTTATTCTGAAGGCCTTGCACCTGCTGCGCTGCCGTCTGTATTCCCTTCACTTGATCGCCGAATCGCATCGCTCCGTCTTCCGCCTTCTTCACTGCCGCGGAAAGGACTTGGGCAGCCTGTTCAAAACTCCCGGTCTCTGCCAGCGCGGTCGCGTAGGATGCCAAGGCCTCAGCAGAAAGTTCTCCGAGCCCACGTGCATATTCGTAATAATCAAGCGCACGCACGAGGCCGTAGCGCTCATCTTCCTCCAAAGCCTTTGCCTGCAACAACTGCGCTATCTCGACGGCGCATGCCTGATTCGATGCATCTTTTCGAAGAGACGCCAGAAAACTGTCGAGACCCGCTTCCGAGTCTCCTAATCGTCTGAACGCAACCCCGAGCAAGTAAAGCGGCTCCGCGGAAAGCGCTCCTTGGGGTACTCGAGCAAGCACCTCGCCCCCGGCCTCGAGATTCTCGCTCGCGTCAGCCTGCAATTGGGATGCTTCACTTTCATACCCGCTCTCTTGCAGAACCGCAGCGTCAGCCAGTTGTCGAAGCCCTTTTCGGATATACGAAACACCAAGACGTTCCTTCGGCAGATTCTTATCCGGTGTTTTCCGAACGGCATCGCGCCATAATTCGATTTCGCTCTGCCACAACGCGAGCCGCGCATAACTGCCTACCCCCAGAGCCAATATCAATGCAGCGCAAATGAGTCCCGCGCCGGTACGAAGAGGTGGACGAAGCGGAATCTTCGAGAATGCCCATGGCACACACCAGACGAGTCCCGCAAGCGGCAAATACACCGCTTTGCTACCCATAACCGCTTCCGGCGGCACAATCAATGCCCCACCTACGAGAGCTAAAGCGAACCAGGCAAGCGCGGTTCCCCCGACGGAGCGGTAACGATTGGTGACAATAGCGCCCAAGAGACCTAACGCCGATAAGACCACGCTGGTGGCCATCGAGGGAATGCCGCTTTGCCACGCTGCAGGTGAGACCGTCAGATTCAAAGGCCAGACGGCGCGCAACGCAGCTTGGCCTGTCCCCGCAAGGCGCGCCATATACTCGCCGGATTCCACGCTGGATGCAATCTTCGCCCCGGCTCCTGCCCCCAAGGCAGCAGCGATTATGAGGCCGAGAACCGCGAAATAATTGAGCACGGGTATCAACCGTCTGGCCGAGAATCGGGGGCCATTGGCGGCCACTTCCACAAAAAACAGCAGCAAAGGCAGGCACCACGCGCTTTCAAGTGCTCCGAAGGCGCCAACATACGCAAGAAGCCCGAGACCAAGATACCCCAACCCTGTTTTCTTCGGGTCGCGTGTTGCACGAAGATATAGCAAGACGGAAACGAGGGCAAAAAAGGTCCCTAGCAATTGAGCCCGGCCCCCCATAGAAGCCACCGCCTCGACATTCGCCGGATGAAGGACAAATAGGAGACCCGAAAGCATTTTTACCGCTTCAGACGTCTTTTCACCGAGAAGACGGCGACAGAGAAGATAGACGAGCACACCGTTTAAAAGATGAAGCAGCACATTGACCGCATGGAACGCTGCAGGGTTCCCGGGCGCGATTGCCCAGTTCAGCGCCAAAGCAAAAAGCGTCAGGGGTGCAGGGCTATTTTTATCAAGCGCTTCAGGCCAGCGTGCCACCGAATGCAGGGCTTCATTTTCAACGAGAAGTTCCCTATCCAACGCATGAAACGGAATCGCAAGCGCGGACGAATAAACGATGAGACCCGCCACCACAATGAGAAAGACCCCCGCCCACATCATGGCCTTATCGAGGCCTTCGAACCCTTTCAAGACGGGCTGTGCCAGTTTTGCATCGAGTCCTTCGTCGCCTGTGCTTTCGCTTGTCTCGTCCGCCGGTTTTGCTTCCGGCTCGTGTGATTCTTGCGTCACGCGCGGCTCCTGTACGTCTATTCACGTGTCATTATTCGAAAGACAGCTCAATCATACCACGCCTGAAAGGAGCTTCGGAAACCAGTAGCGGAGGAACACAACCCAAAAGGACTCTTTAGCCGCAGCTAACACTCAAGATACAGATAAACTAAAAACGGGATTACCGACCAAACCCGAGACGCCTCGTTCATGCCGCCTGTTTTCGTCATACGCGGGCAAACAGGGGGATGACATTCGCTGTCGACAATAGGATTGCTCCCACAATGAGCGTCCACAGCCCCCAAACACGGTTCGGAGAAGCCTTTTGACGTTCAAGGTAAAGGGTTGCCCATTTCCCGGAGCTCTCGGCTCCGGCGGCTTGTTGAATGGACCATTTACCCACGGGAAGCACGGTGTCTCGCTGAATCGTGAACGTCTCGGTCTTTCCGTCGGGGTACTCGATTTCGACGGTGTAAACCGGCAATTCTTCAGACACCGCCGGGGAAAACGTTACCGCATCGCCATTGACAAATAGGGTCTCCGCCTGGCGCAAGCGCAACAGCCGTTGGTCACTTTCCAAAACCAATTCTTCGAGCGGCGAATCCTGGCGCGGAAGATAAACGGCCGAGCCCAGTACCTGGTCCAGCCGAAACGAGCATTGGGATTCCCCGAGCGTCTGGAACTGTCCTCGCTTGAACGTGTAACGGCCCGCTTCTTTGCGGTTTTCGAAAAGCGCGACCAACAACGTGTCCGGCGCCCAAGCGTAGCCCATCGCAACAAACTGTGCGACTGTCGGATACGAAAAGCGCAATAAGCCGTCTTCCGTTGCGCCGTTCGCGGGCACCCATATATCCTGGACCTTTCCTTCATAGACTTTCTTGAACCGAAGAGCGACCTCTTCCCGTCTCTGGTCCGTTTCCGCTTCGCGAACCTCGGCAAGCACCACCTGGGTCCCGTCACTCAACTGCAGTCCCGTGCCGGGAATAAAAGACTCGAACCAATTCATGGCGCCGTTGTCTTCCACGCCCCATCGCGCAGCCTCAAGGCCGGGCACCCCCCTGCGTAGCGACTCTAACGCGGCATCTTCGGACTCTACCCAGGAGAACCGAAATACAAGTTCGTCTGCCAATCGCAGCCAGTCACCGTCCTCAGCTACGATGTTCTCGACCCATTTTCTTTGGTGAGCCCGTACGGCCACAATCGCGAGCGGTGTGCCTCCTGACTCGGCCGATTCGCTGATAAGCCCCCCCCACGGCCGAATCTCGCACATCACAAAGGATTCATCGCCAAGAACGACGCCGACGCCTGCCGCAAAAGGCACCCGTCTTTCACGGTTGCCTGTCGCGATTGTCAGTTTAGGAGGGACTACTCCGACATTCTCGAACCCAATCGCGGCCAGTTTCACCGAAAACGGCAATTCTACGGCTTCATAAATTTGTTGAAGGTCCCTCAGGGCAGGCGGCTTTTCCGGGAAAAGCGGCAAGAGGTCAACCCCCGCGCGTTCGGCGATCTTGAGGGAACTTGCGGCGGGGGTCTCACTTTCGTGCGGCCGCGGACGAAGTACAACCTTCGAGGTCATGCCTTCGCGGAGCCACATTTCACCAAAAAACAGCGGCTCGGGTCCGGTTTGTTGCGCAACACCGAAGAGAAACAGATACCCACCCGTCCCGATAAGCGCGGCGCCAATAATGGATAGGGCGCACCGTATCATATCAGGCTTGGTCTCCCCTCAGGGATTCTCGTATAACCTCAGGCTCCGGCCTGGAGGGTTTTGCACGTACCGGTTCGGCGCTTGTTTGAGTTACGGCATGCGACAAGCCCGCCATCAGACTGTAAAGGGTGGGTACCACAATCAACGTCAGAATGGTAGCGAGCGTGAGACCAGTGATTACAGTCACGGCCATGGACCCCCACCATTGACTCATTTCGCCACCGACAATCAACTTCAACTCGCGGAAATTCACACTGACTCCAATCGCCATCGGCACCAAGCCCAAAATGGTTGTGACAGCGGTTAACAGCACCGGACGAAAGCGTGTGACTCCTGCTTTAAGGATCGCGTCATTCAAAGCCAGCCCACGGTTTCGGAGTTGGTTTATGTAATCAATCAAGACAATGGCGTTATTCACTACCACGCCGGCCAGACTGACACACCCGACACCCGTCATGAGGATGCCAAAAGGCATTCGGAAAACGTAAAGTCCGAGGAAAACACCCGCCAGCGACAATACCACGGATGTCAGGATAATAAATGGCTGAGTAATCGAGTTAAACTCAGTTACCAGCACCAGGGTGATAAGAAACACAGCGATCACGAACGCCTTCATCAAGAAGTCTTGCGTTTCCTTCATATCCTCGTTCTCGCCCGTATAGTTGATGAAGTAGTTCGCCGGCCGCGGAAAATCGGCCAATCGATCTTGTACGACACCCAGCACCTCCCGAGCGTTGTAGTCGGGATGCACATCTGCGGACACGGTAATGGTCCGATTACGGTCGATACGCTTGATGGCTCCCATCCCGGCCCCCTGCTCGATACGGGCGACGGAGGAAAACGGGACGCGGCGCCCGTCAACCGCGATAAGATTCATGGTGTCGATATTTGACAAGTCTTCCCGGAACGATTTTGGAAAACGCACCACCACGTCGTACTCTTCATCGCCTTCGCGAAAGTCTGCCGCCTTTCTCCCGTTAATAGCGGCCTGCACCGTGATACCGATAAGCTGGGTACTGAGTCCCATGCGCCATGCTTCCTGACGGTCCACGATAATGCGTACTTCCGGTTTGCCTTTGTTGTAGTCGTCGCGCAGGTCCACAAGCCCTGGTACATCCTCGATTTCTTGCTTGATATCCTCGGCCATACCGGCAAGCGTATCGAAGTCATCACCGCTGATTTCTACATTAATTGGTGGACCGGTTTCCGGCCCCATATCCATTTGCTCGATACGGATATCCACTCCGCTGAGTTCCGGGATCGTATTCCGCAAGTCCCGCAGAACTTGGGAAGGCATCATCTCGCATTCCTCGAGTGGCGGAAAATCCAAAGTAATTCGGCTGATGTGTTCCGCTTTCGAAGTTCCCACCAAACTACCGGCATCCGGCGTAACCCCTAACGAGCCGACGCTTGTTACCACGCTCTCCATATAAGGGGTATAGGGGGCGATCATGCTTTCCACCCGGCGGGCATAATAGTCGGTTGTCTCGAGGTTCGTTCCTTCCGGGCATTCGATATCAATATAGGCCTGAGGCGGCTCCGTATCAGGCATGAATATCGTTTCGGCAGTACTCAGAAATATGGCCGCAATAACGATCAGCCCCCCGACAGCAAACATCACGGTCACCGCTCTCCAGCGCAGCGCCGTCCGCAAGATACTTGCGTAAAGCCTGAGGACGGGATTCTCATGCGCAGCGCGGCTGGGAGGCCTCCCGTTATGAAGTTGCATAAAAACGCTGGCAAGAGCGGGATTCACGACGAGTCCCACAAACAGAGAAGACGCCAGGGCCACGATTACCGTATACGGAAGGTAATACATGAATTCGCCCATGATTCCCGGCCAGAAGAAAAAGGGGACAAAGGCAGCCACGGTAGTTAATGTGGAAGTCGTAATGGGCCAAGCGACTTCGGCCGTCCCCACCTTTGCCGCTTCCACCCTGGTAAGGCCCTCCTGCCGGTGGCGATAAATATTTTCGACAACCACAATGCCGTTGTCCACCAGCATACCCAGCGCAAGAATCAGACTGAACAGCACCACCATGTTCAGTGTAACACCCGTCATATGCAGTACGGTGAACGTAATCAACATGGACACTGGAATGGCAAAAGCCACGAAGATGGCGTTGGAGAAGCCGAGGAAAAGGAATATTACGACCATCACCATGATCAAACCGGTGAGAATGCTATTTTCGAGTTCGGAGACCAGCTCGCGGATATAATTCGATTCGTCCCATGTCACCGAGACTTCAAGGCCTTTCGGAAGGTCCTCGAGCATCTCGGCAATCTCCGCATTAACCTCATCCGCAATTTCTATAATATTTGCCCCTGAGCGCTTGATGACGGTCAAGGTGACACACGGTTCGCCGTTCAACCGCGATTTGGTTTCGATATCTTCGAAGCCGTCGCGGACTGTCGCCACGTCACGTAAGAAAACGGTCCCTTCGGGGCCTTGTTTGACCACCAAATCGTTGATGTCATCCGGATTCTTGAACTCCCCAGGCGTCCGCATCAGAAATTTTGCCTCGCCCAAATCCATGGTGCCGCCGGGAGTATTCACGTTTTCCTGGGCCACAACGCTAATCAAGTCGGCAAAAGAAATGCCATACTGCGCAACGCGTTCGGGGTCCACTTCAATCTGAATCTCGCGTTCGACCCCGCCAATCACCTCAACATCGAGTACCCCCTCGATGGTTTCAATCTTGTCCTCCATATCCTCGGCAATCTGGTCCAGAACAGACAAAGGAAGGTTGCCGGACAGGGACATGATCATGATCGGGAATTCTGCCGTATTGATCTCATTAATGACAGCCTCATTGGCTTCTTCGGGGATATCGGGTTCCGCCAGCTCGACCTTATCGCGCACTTTCTGGAGGGCGTCGTCGATATCAATATCCGGTTCAAATTCCAGGAAAATGAAGGAAAGTCCCTCGACACTTGACGACTTCATCTCTTTGACGCCCGAAAGCCCGGCCAAGCGGCGCTCGATGGGCAAGGTAATCAGCGATTCGATATCCTCAGGAGCCACGCCTTCGTACGGCACGCTCACTGTGATATAAGGGACCACTATTTCGGGGTTGGATTCCCGCGGGAGGTTGACATAACTATAGATGCCCGCAATAAAAATAAGCAGCAGCAGCACAAATACCGTGGTGCTGCGGTTTATGGCCGCATTGCTGATTATCATTCAAGAATTTCCTGTACGTCGACTTTCTCGCCCGGGCGTACCTCGTATTGCCCCTTGACGATCAGATGGTCTCCCGGCTCGAGCCCGTCGGTGACCTGCACGGAACTACCCTGTACGAGCCCTGCCTCGATGGGGCGCAACTCGGCAATGCCATTATTCTCAACAAAGGCCACGCGTTGCTCGTCAAGCAGTACGGCTGTAAACAGGGGAATCATCAACGAGTCGGGATAGATCTCTCGGACGAATGTTCCCCGACCAATCATGCCGGGCTTTAGAAGTCCCTCCGGATTCTCTACCGCGACTTCTGCCCGGAACGTATGGGTTGTCATATCCGCACTCGTGGCGATTTTGTGGATAACGCCCTCGAAAGTTCGAGCTGCAATGGCATCCATACGGACCCGGACGCTGTCGCCTATTTGGAAATGAACAATATCACGTTCCGGAATGCCAAACACGATCTTTACCTTGTGAACCTGTACCAGTCGGGCCAGCGGGGTGCCGACATCCACGAACTCATTCTGATCGACCAGGATGGTGTCGACAACGCCGTCGAAGGGAGCCTTGACAACGCTTTTCGCCACCTCGATCTGAAGCCTGCGAAGCGAGGCATCGGCCACATCGCGGTTGGCTATGGCATTATCCAGACTCTGCGCCGTACCAGCCCCGCTTTTCGCCAGCCGCTCGATGCGTTCCAACTCTTGCAGCGCCAGTTTGTATTGTGCTTCTGCTTCCTCGAGTCGCGCCCGGAGAGATTTGGTATCGACGCGATAGAGTTCCTGGCCCGCGGTGACAACATCCCCCTGCTCGATTCCTTTCCACTCGATCTTGCCGCGCACCTCAGCACTCAGGATAACCTCTTCCCATGGCTGCACACTGCCTGTAAGTACTAACCCGTCTTCAACAGTCTCGCTTTTGAGAACGCGCACGCTCACCTGCGGAACCCGTTTTGCCGCTCCGTTTGTCTCCGTTTTCGCCTCAGAAGATTGCACCCAAACAGTCACGCCTACCACGGCCGCCACGGCGACCATGATTCCAAGGCAAATCAGCACGCTCAAAAGGCCGCGTCCAAGCCCACGCTCATTCTTGTTCATAAACGTTACTCTGCTCCATGAAACTGGCTGTGAAGATCATCCTCATAGGGTTTTAGCAAAGGAAGCCGCTCTACCGTACCGGAACTGGCCCCGTACATGAAAAGGTCCACCAAAGCCTTCCCCAAGTCGGCCGTCAGGGTAATCGCGGGGAAACGCGATTTCGCCATCGCGTGAAAATCCATAAACGCATTAAAAGCAAGAGCCAACGCCTCCGGATCCCCGCCGGCCAATTCACCGCTATCAAGCCCGTCTTGCATGACCCTCACCAAACGGACGAATCGTTCCTCCAAAAGTGGCTCGTTGGTCATGTCCGGTCCTTGGCCCGGAGGAAAGAAAATGACATGGACCAGAAGCCGTACCACGTCCAGGTTCTGTTCGGCGCGCTCGAAAGCGGTACATATTAACGTTTCCAGACAGGCTCTGCAACCCTCCACTCGCTCAAGGACGGTATCCATCTCCTTCACCATTTCCGCCAGATACTTGCGCACCAATTGCCGAAAGAGGTCTTCCTTGTTTTTAAAATAGTAATAGAGCACCGGGCGCGTTACACCGGCTTCTTCGATGATTTCCCGCACGCTGGCCCCCTCGTAGCCCTTTTCGGAGAATACAGTTAGGGCCCCCTCGAGGAGACGCGCCTCAGCGCCGTTGACACCATCGGTTGCCAATTCTGATTGCATTTTTCCCACGGGTTCTGACCTACCGTTCGTTAAACAGTTTCGCCAATTGTACCGCGCATATTATGAAATGTCCAGTAAAATCTCTATTCGCGGATTGCGTCTATTGAGAAAAGTCCGCGCGATTTGGCAAGCCGTCACGCGTGAACCTTCACAAAGTATTTATTACCAATGTCTTACGCGTCATCATAATAAAATAACTGCCGTACGTAGCCCCTAATAGTCCTTTTTCCAAAACACACCGAGCGACCCTTGGGCGTCCGACTCCACCTCGCTCCCAACGCTCAAATTCGGTGTAAGTTCAAGGTCCACGGAGACTTTACTGCTTTCTGGGCCGATGCCTTGCTCGATTTCTACGTAGGTGCGTTCGCCCAGATACTTGCCCATGCCCAAGGCAGTATCGGACGCTTCCTCGCCGGTCTTGAGTTGGACTCTGTCAACAAAGGGTACGGCGCGTCCCGTGGGCAGTCCTCCAAGCGCGAATCTGCCGCTACTCAAGGCGGCGGCTGTTCGCGCAAGCTGAAGGGCCTGAATGGGAGAAAGCTGCTTGAGGTCTTTGTCGAAGAGGAGGCGCGCCAACACCTGGTCCTCCGGAAGAGGCGGCTCCGACTCCATCTCAAGTTCAACAGCATCCATGGTACCGTACATATGCACGCGCGCATTCAAGTCACGGGCTTGGGTGGTTCCCCAAATGTCGAAATAGGGTGATATGGGGGTGCTGCCATCGAAGGCAATGGTGCTGTCTTTCAATTCCAGGCGGCGGTTGAGAAAAAGTAACTCGCCTCTTCTTACACGCAGCCCCCCTGTCACTTCCGGCTTTTGAGCCGTCCCTCGCACCTTTAGTTCACCCTCCCACTCGGAATCCAACCCCTTGCCCATCACATAAAAACGGCCAGGGACCACGCACCGGATATCTAAATTAACAGGCAAAGACGATTCACGCGGACTTTCTCGCTCTCCTATGTCGCCCGGGGCATTCTTTTCTTGTACCTCGATGGTCGCAACGCGCGTGGGCAACCGTTCTGGAATATGAAAATAAGCCGGCGCGATACTCACCTCTCCGCCCACCCGGACGTCCGCCGTGCTGCCCTCCACGCTTACCACTCCCTCGAGATCGGCGGACAGATCATCACGATTTACCAGACGCGCCTCTTCGAATAGAGCTTCCGCTGAAAAAGGAAAACCCGAGGTCGAGTCCAATGCGCATTGTCCGTCGATGGTTAGCGCTCCGCTGGGAACCGTCCGCGCTTTGAACGTAGTTAATTCCAGCGCCGCGCCATTGGCTTCGAGGACGGCCCCGATCTCCTCCAGGATGGTGCTAGTCGTTAGGTTTTCATATCTGGCCCCCGTCACACGCACCTCGCCCTCCAACGAAGGTTGGAGAACGGTTCCGGCAGCATTAAAGTGCGCTTCCAGAGGCCCTTCCATGACGTGTTGATCACTCGGAATGAAGAGGTTGACGACGCCGAGATCCCCCGC
>JAWODE010000381.1:0-3821 GCA_046483455.1 Candidatus Hydrogenedentota bacterium
CGGAACGAATTCAGGTCGCCCACCGGCTGGCCGTCGTATTCGACGATAATATCGCCTTGCTTGAGGTCCGCCTTATCGGCAGCGGTACCTTCCATCACCTGGCCGATCAGGATGCCTCTGCCTTCATCGACGCCGAAACTTTCGGCAAGCTCTTGGGTCAGGGGCTGAATAACCACGCCTAGCTGTCCGCGAGTAACCGTACCGGTTTCACGAAGTTGTTTCTCCACGTACGTGATCATATTGATCGGAATCGCGAAACCAATACCCATCGAACCGCCGGTACGACTGTAAATAGCGGTATTCATACCGACCACCTCGCCGTCCAGATTGATCAAAGGACCGCCCGAGTTGCCGGGATTAATCGCGGCATCCGTCTGGATGAAATCGGCGTAGAAACCTTCACCGCCAATGCCCACATTGCCACGGCCACTCGCACTGACAATCCCCGCCGTGACCGTGTGAGTCAGGCCGAAAGGATTGCCGATGGCCAATACCCACTCGCCCACTTTCATCTCATCGGAATCACCCAGGGGAAGCGTCGGCAAATCGGACGCATCAACCTTAATCAGCGCCACATCCGTCTTCGGATCGTTACCGACCAGCTCCGCCTCGAACTCACGCCCATCGGAGAGTCTCACGTTGATGGTGCCGTCTTCCACGCGGCCCACCACGTGATTGTTCGTCACGATGTAGCCGTCCTTACTAATAATAAACCCGCTGCCCTGGCCCATCGGGACGCGGCGGCGTCTCTGACGGCCCCGGGGCGCACGCTCTCGTGGCTGAGGCCTCTGGCGGCCGAATCCCCTCGGACCAAAAAAGAATTCCAACAGGTCCTCGGGGAAGATATCGGGAAGGTCCTCCATCTGCATTTGTGCGGACGAAATCTCGCGTGTCACCTGGATGGAAACCACGGCGGGCGAAGCATCCTCCGCAACGTCCGCAAAGGTGTCTCCGAAATCTTTGAGCGTTTGTATGGCCTGCGACTTGTCTGCGCCATGGACTCGATTCGTAGCAGGCTCAAAGACCAAGAGGGGTATCGCAAAAATGCCGGATACGGCAAGTACGAGCGCCGCAGTCAGCACGATACGTTTCGTTTTGTGCCACATATTGTTTTCTCCTTTCCCGTCGTGCGTGCTTTTTGACTGGATACGCCTATTTCCAGCCTTATTACACATGACCGGTTGTGCTTTAACCGATACTAAGCATGTGGCGTGCCAAAGAATTAGATGGCGTATAAGTTATTACTCTTAAATGGATTAGAGAATCATAGCGGCCCGAACCGAACAGTGAACCTGACCGATACGAGACGCCATGCCTCAATTCCGGCCATCCCTGTGAAAATTTGAAACACCTGCGAGAGCAAAATCACGGAGGCCCGGCCGCACGGTGGAACCGGCAGGTGCCGTGAAGAACGAAAAAAGGCGGATGGGCTCTGCTAGAATGGACCGGTCAGAGGACATTGAACACGGGCTTGCACGCATGACATATACTGGGCCAGCCCAGAAAGAGGTGAATATCGGCACAACGACGACTCGGCGAATGCTCCTTTTACCCGAGAAGACACGTTGAGTGAAACATTGCTTGTTCCTACCGGCGACGGTATTCTTGACATAAGGAGGCTATGCTTATGGACTGGCGACCATACATTGAGCAGCGCCCTGGCGTGATGGCAGGAAAACCAATTATTAAGGATACCCGCCTTACAGTCGAATTAATCTTGGAACGTCTTTCCGATGGCGATACCGAGGCGGATCTACTAGACTCCTATCCGCGATTGCGTCCCGAACACATCCGCGCAGCGCTTGCCTTTGCGGCGGCATCACTCTCTTCTGAAGAATTCGTGTTCACCGAAGCAGAATCGCGATGAATCTGCTGGCCGATGAGAACATCGAGCGTCCCATAGTCCTTTGGTTACGTGAGCAAGGACACGATGTCCTGTGGGTCCCAGAGTCTTTTCCTTCCTTGCTTGATCGCGAAATCGTGAAGATGGCGCGAGATCAGAAACGAGTAATTCTAACGTACGATCTTGACTTTGGCGAGATTCTGTTTCGAGAACGTTTCGCATGCGATGGGGTAATCCTTCTTCGCTGTACAAAGCTCGCCCGTCAGCAGCGACTTAAATGGTTTCAGCGCTGGTGGCCGGAGCTGGAGGTCAAAGCACCCCACCACTTCATTATTTTTCGTAACAGTAAACTCCGTATCCGAGCCTTCTGGCAAGAAAAGTGAGGCGCGAATCTGACCATCGGCTGCGATGGCTTTCTCCTCGATGCTCGCTACGTCCTGGTGGACCGCGACACCAAGTTTTTATCTTTCCACGGCGTGCTTGAAAGTATGTATGCGGGCGAGCACGTTTGATGGCCGTCGCCGGATTCGGCATAGTCGCGCAAGCTAAAGGGAGGGCCTCTTATGCGAAACGTGTTCCTGTGGTCAACCGCGGCGGCGCTTATCACGGGTGCGGCTTATGGCGCCGTACCGATTCTCTACACGACGGACCTCTTACACCCCCACGCAGACCCCGACGATCACTTTGATATCGCCACGCTGTTCGGGATGCCCGAGTTTGATATCCGGGGCGTTGTTTTCGACCTCGGGCCGATGGGCAAGGACCGCCCAGGCGTCGTGGCCTTACAGCAGATGATGCATCTGACGGGCAAAGAGGTCCCTTACGCAACGGGACTTGTCGAACGCCTGAAATCGCCGGAGGACACTGGTCGGGAACAGCCCAAAGAGGCCCAGGCAGGCATCCAGCTCATCCTGCGCACCCTCGAGGAGAGTCCCGAGCCCATCACGGTCTTCACTACGGGCAGCCTGCGCGACATGGCGGCGGCCCTAAACCGAAACGAGGCGCTGTGCAAGCAAAAAATCGCGCGGCTCTATATCAACGCCGGCCATTCGGGTGGCGAGAAAGAGTATAACGTCGAAATCGATCCCCACGCCTACGTCCGGGTGATGAGAAGCGGGCTCCCGATATACCTGGTGCCGTGTTTCGGCATCGACGGCTACGAATCGCTCTGGCAATTCACCCACAAAGAAGTGCTCGAAGAAGCCTCCCCCGAAATCCAGGCCTTTTTCGTCTACGCGCTGACCAAGGCCGACCCGGCGAAGCGCGATCCCATCAAAGCCCTGAGCGAACCGATTCCCGACGATGTACGCCGACAAATCTGGGAACAGCAACGGCGCATGTGGTGCACGGGCGCATTCCTTCACGCGGCAGGCCGGCCCTGCGAGACGTTTTCGTTTCGCGAAAGAGGGCTAGTGGTGGAACCCTCGGGTCGCACAACCATGGTAGGGGTGGAAGCAAGCCCCCCCATAAAAGTGTTTCACATCGATAAGTCCGAGGAATACCGGGACGAGATGGTGTCGGCCTTGAAGCAGGCCCTGAAGGCCTTCGAGGAGTTGTGAGGGCGCATTCCGCACTCAGAGCCGAAGAATTTTCACCGCACGCGTGCGCCCCCAGTCTCATTCCTGCGAAAACGAAAACCCAGGGGTTTTGCGGGAAGCCGAGGAAAGAACGCAGACTGGACCCTGCTTTCCCTGGGGTGACGGAAGTGAGGGGAAAAAGCACCCACCACCGTCATTCCTGCAAAAGCAGGAATCCAGAAGCCTTGCGGGAGGCGCGGTGGTCGGCCCAGGCTGCTCCCTCCTTTGACGGGAGGGCGGGAGTGGCCACGCGCGCCCGCGCAAGGACGCGATTCATCCTTATCGAGAAAACTCCGGAAATCTCTGGATTTGATCGGATTATAGGAGCCCGGTACACTTGCGCATTCAGGCGCAATCACTGAAATAAGGAAGATCAATGAGCAAACTGAGTCTGAAAAAGC
>JAWODE010000275.1:0-4389 GCA_046483455.1 Candidatus Hydrogenedentota bacterium
CGGAGCTACGACAGCCAGTGTTGCCGTGAAAGGAACGGTCTTGGGCGGTGCACACACCGTGTCGTTGCAAGCCTGGTACCGCAGCGTGCCGGTGAGTTCGTATTCGCCCGGCGCGACGTTTTCCCCTACCCCGATAACAATTCCTATCGTGGCTCTGTGCTCGTAAACGGCCAGTTTTTCTTCCGAAAAGCTGAACGAAGCGAGAATGGGTTCAGGGTACACTACGCCCTTGAAGACAAAGCCCTGAGGCGGCTCGAATTCCACTTCGGTCGGGATAAGGTATTCGTCGAGGGGTTGATGCGCGTTAATGTGCCAACCTTCGGGAATCTCGATAACCACCGCGAGCCGCGCCGCTTCTCCCGGCGTTGCGCCGGTGGTTTGCTGATAGGTGGTGATCGCCATTTCAGGTGGGCCGCCTTGACCGCCGCCCACGGGGCCGATCTGGGCTGTTGCCACAAAAGCGCTCACAAAGAAAGCAAACATCCATACTACTTTTCGAACCAAATTTCGGTACTGCATGAGCTATCGCTCCCGTTCATGCTGTTTTGCACAAAGACGCATCAGCAACCTACTGGCTCACCCGTAGACGATGAAATACAAGAATCCACCCCCAAATCGGCTACCGCCGATTCACCCCCGCCAGCGGGGGACAAGCGCTCCGAACCAAGTATTTTCGAGGCAGCGAACCATGAGCCAGGGGGCTGACCCGTAGACAATAGAAATGAGGCGCAACTTTTTCAAAAACCTCGGGACAGTCCTGTCTCGCGCCTGTGGCACTCATTTGGGACAGTCCCGGTTTTTGAAATTTTCGAGGCAGACCCCGGTTTGCGCAGCAAACGGGAGTCTGTCCCGGCCGTTTTTCGCGTCTAAGAGACACGTTGCCGGGGTGGATGCTGAGCTCCAATGGTTTGCTTCCCGTCATCTGCGCTTCACCTATTTGTCTTCGACCCCAAGAATTCGAGCAGCGCGTTGGGCGATGTTACCGGCTCGAGGCACGTGAAATCCTTGCAAACGTAAGCGGCTGCTTTTCCCTTGACGGGGGTCTTGGCGTTGAGCAGCGGCACCTTGTCTTGAAGGCTCTGCGCATCCGGCCCGTCCGGATCAATGAATGCTACTACTTTATTCGGAATGTACCGGCGATGCAACGCCGTGAGGAGGGCGCGGACATCGTGAGCGCCGCGTTGGCCCGCGATGGCAATCTCTTTGGGCGAGTTCAAGTAGAAATCCGCGGCGCACAGCATTTTCTGTTGCGCGCGTGGAGCGGTCTCGAGAAGGGCATGGTTGATCCGGAGAACGCGCTCCGCTTTCTCGAAATATTCGGACAGGCCCGTGAATTTCGCCAGCCGGAGCAGTCCCAACGTGGCCATGGCATTGCCTGAAGGTTCCGCGCCGTCGAATGCGGGTTTAGCCCGCGCAATGAGATGCTTGTGTCTCGGAGAGGTGAAAAAGAAACCGCCTTCTTCGCGGTCCCAGAAGTTCGCAAGCATGGCATCGGCAAGCTCGCGCGCGGCGTCGAGCCATCCCACATCGAACACCGCTTCGTAGAGGTCCAGCAAGGCCACAATGAAGAACGCATAGTCGTCGAGGTAACCCTCGTAACGGCTCTCTCCGTTGCGGTAGCTGCGCAAGAGCGTGGCCCCGTCTTTCATGTGGGTCAGGATGAATTCGGCCGCGTTTTCGGCGGCGCGGCGGAGTCGTTGCGCGCCGAGCACCTGGTGTCCCTGCGCGAACGCCGAGATCGTCAAAGCATTCCACGAGGTGAGGATTTTATCGTCAAGCCCTGGGCGGGCACGTTTCGCACGGGCTTCCAGCAAGGTCTTGCGCATGGCCGCGAGTTTGTGGTCGAGTTCTTTGACGGACATGCCGTGCTTTCGGCCGAAGTCCTCACTGTTCTCGGTCACGTGGAGGATGTTGTGTCCGGCGTGGTAGTCCTCATGAGATGAAAAATTGCCCTCGGGGCGGACGTTGTAGTACGCGTTGAAAAGGTGAGCGTTTTCTTCGCCCAAGAGGTCGACGGTCTCGGCATAGGTCCAGAGATAGAACTTGCCCTCCTGGCCTTCACTGTCGGCATCTTGGCTGGAATAGAATCCGCCTTGAGGACTGGTCATGTCACGCAGGATATAAGCAAAAGTCTCCTCGGCGATGCGCCGGTAGAAAGGGTCGCGGGTGACCTGATAGGCGTTCAGGTACAGCGGCGCGAGCTGCGCGTTATCGTAGAGCATTTTCTCGAAATGCGGCACAAGCCACTCCGCATCGACCGCATACCGGTGAAATCCACCGCCGATATGGTCGCAAATCCCCCCGCCGGCCATCTTGCGCAAGGTGAAGAGTGCGGCATCACGCGCGCGGGTATCGCCGGAAACGTGGTAGTGGCGGAACAGCAGTTCCAGCGCTGCATGCGGCGGAAATTTAGGCGCGGGGCCGAATCCTCCCTGTTTATCGTCGAACGCCTCGAGCAATTTGCCCGTCGCATTGGCGACGAGGGCGGACGTAGGCGCGTTGGGCGTTCCGGCACGCATCTCGGCATTCTCCCGCACGTACAGAGTGAGTTTTTCCGCGCTTTCGAGTACTTCATCGTGGCGGCTGTCCCAGGCGTCGGCGATGGATTCGAGCACGGTCTTGAAACCGGGGCGGCCCATCATGTTGCGCGGCGGAAAATAGGTGCCGGCATAGAAAGGTTTGAGGTCGGGGGTCAGAAAGACGCTCATGGGCCAGCCTCCACTTCCGGTCATGAGTTGTGTAGCAGTCATGTAGATGTTGTCGATATCGGGCCGCTCCTCGCGGTCGACTTTGATCGGGATAAAATGTTCGTTGAGATAGGCGGCGAGGTCCTCGTCCTCGAACGATTCGTGTTCCATAACGTGGCACCAATGGCAGGCGGCATAGCCGATGGAAAGAAAGATGGGCTTATGCTCGTCTTTGGCTTTTGTGAGCGCCTCCTCGCCCCACGGGTACCAGTCCACGGGGTTGTGGGCGTGTTGTAAAAGGTAGGGACTGGTCGCGCCAATGAGGCGGTTGGTGTGTTTTGGTTTGTCTACGCGTCGCATACACAAGCTCCCACATGTGCCTTTTTGGAATAAACAGAGGGGAAAAGAATCGCATTCCGCGGGAAGGCATAAGGGTTTGTAATGAGGCACTTTAAAACCTAGGTGTCGCGCTCGATGATGAAGTGGGCCAAGGCGCGAAAGACCTCGGCCTCGGGGCCGAATGGGACCAAAGCGGCGTTAGCCTCTTCGACAGCTTCGAGGGCCAGGGCGCGCGCTTGGTCGAGTCCCAGAAGCTGCGGATAGGTCGATTTTTTCTTGTTGGCGTCACTGCCGACCCGCTTCCCCATATTGGCCTCGACCCCAATCACATCGAGGATATCGTCGGCGATCTGAAACGCAAGGCCGATGGATTCGCCGAAGCGAGTAAGCGCGTCCAGCGATTCCCGGGGTGCCCCGCCCAACATGGCTCCTACGCGAACCGATGCGCGAATCAAGGCGCCCGTTTTATAGGCGTGGATGTGGCGGAGTGCGTCGAGGGTGAGTTGTTTGTTTTCGCTTTCGAGGTCGAGCACCTGGCCCCCGACCATGCCCGCGACCCCCGCGGCCTGGGCGATCTCGCCCACCACCGCCGTGTTTCCAGATTGCGCGACGACGTCGAATGCCATGGTAAGGAGGGCGTCGCCGGCAAGAATGGCGTTTGCTTCTCCGAATGCCTTGTGCGCGGTGGGTTTGCCGCGCCGAAGGTCGTCGTCGTCCATCGCGGGGAGGTCATCGTGCATAAGCGAGTAGGTGTGTATCATCTCGAGGGCACAGGCCGCGGGCATAGCGGGGTCGTCGCTGCCCGAAACGATTTCAGACGCCCCCAGGGCCAAGGCGGGGCGCAACCGTTTGCCGCCCGCGAACAAGCTGTACTCCATCGTCGCGCGAAGGGTTTCCGGCGCGTCAATCCGCGACAGCAAGAAGCTCCGCCTGCCCGAGGACGATCCTGACAGTCCCAGCTACGTGCGCGATAAGACACCTCTGAAGAAGGGGAGCATAACCACGGCTGCGCTCAGGCGCGAGTTCTTCCGCGACCCCGGCCTGCCCATGCTGGTGGGAGACGAGGTCTTTCTGCGCGGCCTGCGCCAGGGCATTGAGGATGGCACGTATGTTTACCAGAGTGGGGACCTGATTTGGGCTCAGGGCATGCCCTATGCCGAGATGAAGATAGACGAGAACTCCATGGTATACACCTCCGAGTTTGCACGGGAGAATGATATCTGGCCCAAGCCCGAGCCTCCGCCTACACCGCCTTCTACGACGGACCCTGGGCCCGGCAAGGGGGCTGGCGGTGATGTGGTAGGAGGGCCGGGTGGTGTGGCTGACCCAGGCGGTGGTCCTTCAACACCCCCTCCTCCCCCGG